>JBBTKS010000154.1:0-1326 GCA_038058885.1 Pseudomonadota bacterium | reverse complement strand
TTCAGAAGTGTCCGGTTAAATGAAGGGGTGAATGGCTGAAAGCCATACCTGACACAGGATTTCGAGCGATGAAGGGTGTCTCCGATTTGAACGGCGAACGGCGGTTCTGGCAGGCTTCCGGTTTTTCTCCCGGAGGCCACCCATGAACATTGGCAAGACGCTGTTCGCTCAACTCATGGACTTCCTGCCCTGGAAGACCTTCCATCGCATTGTCGATCGCTGGGAGGGCGATCGCTACGTGAAGTCCATGACCTGCGCCGAGCAATTCCGCGTGATGGCCTTTGCGCAACTGACCTATCGCGAGAGTCTGCGCGACATCGAGGCGTGTCTGTCGGCGCAGGCCGCCAAGCTCTACCACATGGGCTTTCGGCAGGAGATCACGCGTTCGACGCTGGCCGATGCCACCGAGACGCGGGATTGGCGTATCCATGCCGAATTTGCCCAGTGCTTGAGCGTGCAGGCGCGCACGCTCTACCTCGGCGACCGCTTTGGCCTCGAGTTGGCGCACACGACGTACGCGCTGGATTCGACGACCATCGACCTGTGCCTGTCGCTCTTTCCCTGGGCGCTGTTTCGCACCACCAAGTCGGCGGTGAAGATGCATCCGCTGCTCGACCTGCGCGGCAATATCCCCAGCTTCATCCACCTCTCCGACGGCAAGCTGGGCGATGTCAAGGTGCTCGACCTGCTGGTGTTGGAGGCGGGGGCGATCTACATCATGGATCGCGGCTATCTCGACTTCGCCCGGCTGTACATAGTGCATCAGGCCCACGCCTTCTTCGTGACCCGCGCCAAGTCGAACACCCAGCTTCGGCGCGTCTATTCGGCCCCGGTGGATCGTGGCACGGGCATCATCTGCGATCAGACCGTGGCGCTGACCGGCACTACCAGCCGCACGGACTACCCCGTCCAGCTGCGTCGCATCCGATTCAAGGATCCCGATACAGACAAGACGCGGGTGTTCCTCACCAACAACGTGACCTTGCCGGCAGCCACCATCTGTGCGCTCTACAAGGCACGCTGGCAGGTGGAGCTGTTCTTCACGTGGATCAAGCAGCATCTTCGGATCAAACGGTTCTTCGGTACGTCGGAAAATGCAGTGAAGTCGCAAATCTGGATCGCCGTCTCGGTCTATGTTCGCGTCGCCATCGTCAAGAAACGCCTCAACCTGGACGCGTCGCTCTACACATTGTTACAGATTTGTTCGGTCACCCTCTTCGAGAAAATGCCCTTGCAGCAAGCGTTTCCGGACAACGACCACACCTCCGAACAGGGCGACGACGGCAACCAACTGAATCTATTCGCGTTTTAACCGGACACTTCTGA
>JBBTKS010000153.1:0-6636 GCA_038058885.1 Pseudomonadota bacterium | reverse complement strand
GACATCCGCGATAACTCCGTCTCACCTCTCTCAGGGAGAAGGCTCCCTCACCCCGACCCCTCTCCCGCAAGCGGGAGAGGGGAGTTCTGTAATATCGGAGCCGAGAGAATCTATTTATATGACCGAAACCGTGGCCGCCGCGGAATTGCGGCCGGGCGACCGGGTGCGCGTCCGTCCCGGCGAGCACATCCCGGCCGACGGCATCGTGCTGGAGGGCCAATCGAGCGTGAACGAGTCGCTGCTCACCGGCGAAAGCCTGCCGGTGGCCAAGGCGCCGGGGCAGAGACTGATCGGCGGCACCATCAATATCGAAGGCCCGTTGGTGGCGCGGGTTGAAAAAACCGGACCGGACACGGTGCTCTCGTCCATCCTGCGGCTGCTGGATCGCGCCAGCGCGGAAAAGCCGCGCATGGCGCAACTGGCCGACCGGATTGCCGGCGGGTTCGTGGTCGCGGTACTGCTGCTCGCGGGTCTCGTGGCGCTTTACTGGTGGCAACAGGATTCACCGCTGTGGTTGACCGCCACCATCGCCGTGCTGGTGATCACCTGCCCCTGCGCGCTGTCGCTCGCCACCCCCGCCGCCATCACCGCCGCCACCGGACAGCTCACGCGCCTCGGCCTGCTGGTGACGCGCGGGCACGCGCTGGAGACGCTCGCCCACGCCACCCATTTCATTTTCGACAAGACCGGCACGCTCACGCGCGGCCGGCTGCGGCTGCTGGAAACCCGGACCTTTTCGCAACTGACCGGCGCGGAATGTCTGCGCCGCGCGGGCGCCCTCGAACATCACTCCGAGCATCCGATCGCGCGTGCGCTGATCGAGGCGGCCGAACCCGGCGGGCCCGGGGCCACGGAGGCGATCAACACCCCCGGCGCCGGCATACGCGGCGTGGTCGATGGCCGGATTTTATTTCTTGGTACTCCGGCATACATCGAGGAGCAGACCGGTCGCGCCTTGGACCCCGGCTTGCTGCAGGAACTCCGGCGGCGCGGCGATACCGTGGTGCTGCTCGCCGGGCGCGAGGCCCTGCATGCCGCCTTTGTGCTCAGTGACGAGTTGCGGCCCGGCGCGCGTGAGCTGGTCGCTGAACTCAAACGCCAGGGCAAGACGGTCATGCTGCTCACCGGCGATCATGAAATGGCCGCACGGCGCGTGGCGGACAGCCTGGGCATTGAAAATCTTGCGTGGGATATGCGGCCCGGCGACAAGCTCGAGCGGGTCACGGCCATGCAACAACAGGGCGCCGTGGTCGCCGTGGTCGGTGACGGCGTGAACGACGCTCCGGTATTGGCGGCGGCCCAGGTCTCGATCGCCATGGGCGGCGGCACGGCGGTGGCCGCCGCCAGTGCCGACATGATTCTGCTGTCGCAGAAATTACCGCACCTGGCCGACGGCCTGAGCGTGGCGCGCCGCACGCTCGCCGTCATCCGCCAGAATCTGGTGTGGGCGGTGGTTTACAACCTGCTTGCTATTCCCGCCGCCGCGGCCGGCTATGTCACGCCGTGGATGGCGGCGCTCGGGATGTCGGCCAGCTCGCTGCTGGTGGTGGCCAACGCCCTGCGTCTCACCCGTCAATCTCCCCGTGAGTTGACGGCGCCCGTGGCGGCGGTTCCGGGTTAGCCCCATGGAAATTCTTTATCTTCTGGTGCCGCTGGCCGTGATCCTGGCCGGGGTGATCGTCTGGGCGTTTCTGTGGTCCATCCGCTCCGGGCAGTTCGACGACCTGGAAGGACCGGCGCACCGGATCCTGATGGACGAGGACGAACCGCCCCGCCGCCAGCCGGGCCACCCGCCCGGACCGAAAAAGCCGCCCCGCCGCCGCGGAAGGAACGGCCGCGGCACGCGCTGAGCCGGTAGAGGTTTCCGGCGCGCTGGAATAAACTTAGGGCGCCCGGCGGCCGAGAAAATCAAGAGCACAGACAAGCACATCTACTCATCAAATAACAAGACGAGCGAAACAGGACAACAATAACGCGCACCACCCGTGACCCCACCCTCAAGGAGAGACCATGCGCAAGATCATGCTGCTTAACGCCAAAGGCGGCTGCGGGAAGAGCACGCTCGCGACCAATCTCGCGAGTTATTACGCCTCGCAGGGGAAATCGGTGGTGATCGCGGACTTCGATCGGCAGGGATCGAGCATGGAATGGCTCGAGGCGCGTCCGCAGGACCGTCCGCCGATCCGCGGCATCGCCGCGTGGCGCGAGCCGCTGCGCGTGCCGCGTTCCACGGATTACGTCATCATGGATGTACCGGCGGGAGCCCACGGTTCGGACCTGACGGCGCTGGTGCGGCGCGCGCAGACCGTGATCATCCCGGTGTTGCCCTCGCCGACCGACATCCGCGCCGCGGCGCATTTCATCCACGAGGCATTGCTGGTCGGGAAAATCGTGCGGGATGAAACGCGCCTGGCGGTGGTCGCCAACCGCGTGCGCGAAAATACCTCGATCCAGAACACCATGGAAAGCGTGCTGAACCGCATGAGCATTTCCTACAGCACGCTCAACACCCAGATATATCACAACCTCGAGCGGTTTCTGTCGCGCCTGCGGATTCCGTTTATCGCCACCCTGCGGGAGAGTCAGAACTATCTGGTGGCGGACGCGCGCGGGCTGGGAATATTCGACCTCAACCGCTCGCAGGTCACGCGCGATACCGAGCAGTGGGAACCGCTGCTCAAATGGCTGGAAAGCAAACGCAGCATTCCTGACCCGGTGAATTAAGCTGCTGTCTCCCGACGGCTGGCGCGAGACGCCCACGTGGCGGGTAAACTGTACAGTCGTCCCTTCCCAATCGCTGAACACAACTCAGCGCCGCGCGGTCGCCCTGCTACAACCGCGCGGCACCCTGACCGGCTTAAACCGGATTATTGAGATTCGTGGTGAAATCCTCGCTCGGGTGCTCGGTCTGGATCTCAAGATACGCCTTCTTGTTGTCCTCGTTCTCAAAATAGATTTTGAGAGCGTTTTCCCCTTTGCCCTCGACGACGAACGGGCGTCCCTCGGGATTTTTGATGTCGGCCCCGGAGATGGGATCGGTTGTCGAAATACGCATAGCATGCTCCTTTACTTAATAATAAAAAATCACGCAGCTACATCATTATCGGCATGAATACACTTAACTCCCGCCGCCAAGGTCTGTCAATGACATGCCTCAGAACCTGGATTGTTTTTCATTAACAGATTGTTATACCGGCAGATATTTCTCCAGCCGGACCGGGCGGCGGAACAACGCGCAGCATCATGGGGCTATACAGAGAAACGGCAAGGGTGGCATGATGCGGGCACATTGACCCGGCACGATAGTTCGTGAACCAGGGCGGCCTGCAACAGGTATTTCATGACTTCGGCGACGGCGGGGGCGTGCCGGGTCAATAATAAAAATCACGGGATTTCCGATTATTGCGGACACCGGCGAGGAATCGTATCGGGTGCATCTGTTCTCCTTCACAAATCTGTCGTTGCGAACCCGTCTGCTGGTCACCATGGGCGTCGTTTTCATTCCACTCGTCGTGGTGGCGATCGGTTCGGGCTTTTTTCTGCAACACGCGGCCGAGCAGTTCAACCGGCTGACGGAACAACCCGTCTATAAACTCCAGACTACCTCGCGCCTGCAAAACCAGATCCGCAAAGCGTATTCCCTGGTCAGGGATTATACCGGCACGCCAAGCTATGCCCTGCGAAACCAGTTTGAATTCGAGTCAAAGAACGTGGAAGAAATCTTTGTCGATATGCTGGCAAAGCCGTTTCTCGATCCGCCGGAATACGCTTTGCTGGCGCACGCCCGGCGGGAGTGGCAAGACAGTGTCGTGTTCGCCAAGTTCATCTTTAACTCGGGCGCATCCAAGGCGGCGCTGACCCAGCTGGATCAACGTGAGAACCAGGTCATGTTTTCCCTGGATCAGATGTATGCGGATTACTACGGCGAAATCAGCGCGCAGCGCACGCAGATTAATGACGCTGAAAGCCGTTTTCTGCTGATTATTGCCGCCGCGATCGGCTTCGGGCTGGTCAGCGCCGTGGCCGGGGCGATGTGGCTGGCGCGTTCGGTGCTGGTGCCGCTGCGCGAATTCGAAAAAGGCATGACGCATTTCGCGAACGACAATCTTACCTACCGGCTGGACATGAATCACAACGATGAAATCGGGCGGCTGGCGCGCGACTTCAACACCATGGCCGAGAGCCTGATGGAGCACAAGAACCGGCTGGAGGAATTGTCCAGCCGCGACGGGCTGACCGGTCTTTACAACCGCCGGGAATTCGAAGCCCGGTTGCGCGAAGAGACGCATCGGGCGCGCCGTTACAGCAAGCCTTTGTCCGTGATACTTCTGGACATCGATCACTTCAAGAACGTCAACGATCGCTATGGACATCAGGCCGGCGATGAAACGCTGATCGCCGTCGCGGACCTGATCCGCCTGTGCGCCCGCCCCATGGATGCGGTGTGTCGCTACGGCGGCGAGGAACTGGCCGTGATCCTGCCCGAGACGGATGCGAGCGGCGCCGGCATCGTGGCCGAGCGCATCCGCGCCAGCGTCGCGGAATCACTCACCACTACCCCCCAGGGAGACGAGATCCAGGTCACGGTCAGCATCGGCTGTGCCACCTTTCCCCGGGACGGCGACACCGGTACCGGACTCGTCAAAGCCGCCGACGAAGCGCTGTATGCCGCCAAACAGGAGGGTCGCAATCTCGTGCGCAGTCATTAGCCATTGACATAACCCGGGCAAAAAAGCCCGCGGCGGCGGGCTTTTTTGTTTACAAGACAATCGCTCGACATCTGGCCGCTAATTTTCCTGACCGCCCCGCAGCAGACGCAGGCGTTGTTCCGCCGCGGCAATCTCGTCGCTGGAAAGATTGCGCTTCAGACGATCGAACGCCTCGCGCGCCGGCTGACTGCCGGAAGTGGCCGCCACGCTGTACCAGACGTAGGCGCCAATCATATTGTGCGTGATGCCGCGACCTTTCTCGTACATCTGCGCCAGCGTGAACTGCGCGTTGCGATCGCCGCTAAGGGCCGCCCGTCGAGTCCAGAAAAACGCCTTGCGCTCGTCGCGTGCGCGTTCCGGTCCATCGAGATACAGTCGGCCGACGCGCTCCTGCGCCACCGCATCGCCCAGCTTCGCGGCCTGGAATAATTTGACCAATTCCTCCGGAACCTGATTCTGGTCTTGAAAATCCGTGGACGCCGAATTTGTCTGACCCGCTGCCGCCGGTTGTGGCGAGGAGCTTGCCTGCTTCACGGTCTTGTGCACCACCACGACCGCCAACAGGGCGGCGGCCGAAATCGCCGCCAGCTTGCGCCAGCGTGGCTTGGGTTCCCGGGATGACTCGCTTGGCGGCGTCAGCGCGCGCTGCAGTTCGGCGGCGCTGGCGAAGCGCCGCGACGGTTCCTTCTCCAGGCAACGCATCACGATCGCTTCAAGGTGGGGAGGCATGGCCGACAGCAACTGGCGCGGCGGCACCGGCCGTTCCTTGATCTGCTTGAGCGCGACTTCCACCGGCGTGGCGCCGGCGAACGCGCGGCGGCCGGTCAGGCATTCATACAGAATGAGTCCCAACGCGTACAGGTCGGTGCGCTGATCGACGCTCTTGCCCTGCGACTGCTCCGGCGCCATGTAACCGGGCGTGCCGATGACAGTCTGCGTGGTCGTGGTGTTGCCCCCCAGGGCACGGGCGATGCCGAAGTCCATGAGCTTCACCAGGCCGTCGCGCGCGAGGATCACGTTTTCAGGTTTCAGGTCGCGGTGCACCACGCCCTGCGCGTGCGCCTCGCCGAGACCGGCCGCAATCTGGCGCGCGAGATCGATGACACGCTCCGGCGACAACTTGCCGGCGCGCTTGAGATAGGCACGCAGGCTTTCGCCGTCCACGAATTCCATGGTGATGTACGCCAGATCGTCAACGCGATTGAAATCGTAGATGCGGCAGACATTCTTGTGGGTGATCCGCCGCGCGAGACGGATTTCGTCCTTGAACCGCTCCATCATCGCCGGGTCGCGGGCAATTTCCGGACGCAGCAGCTTGAGCGCCAGAATTTCATTGGTCTCCCGGTCGCGCACCCGGTAGACCAGGCCCATGCCGCCCTCGCCCAGTGAGCCCAGCACTTCGTGACGCGTCACGAGAATGGCCGCCACGTCCGGAGCGGGGCCTGTCACGGCCGACCCTGGCGAAGCCAGAACCTGGGTTTTGAGATCGGAAGATTCCATTTTCAATAGGCGACGGGGCACGCGGAGGCGCCGGCACACATTTTCAAAGTATAGGCAAAGCCCCGGGGTTTGCTGCCACGGGTCATGTAAGGCGCGGTGACTGTGTAACGTGAAGAGCCACCAGGCAACAAATAAGCCCGCTTGCGCGGGCTTATTGCCACAAAAACAGATGTTTTACTTCTTCGCCGGCTTGGCCGCGATTTCCTCGAGCTGGGTAGCGCTGACGATATTGCCGTCGAGGCCGGCTTTCAGCCGCTGCGCTTTCCACGCTCCGCTCAAAGTCCAGCCTGGTCTTCCATGTCCGGGCGTTGCGGCTCCTAAGCCCGCCGCTCACCCACCGGACACTCGCGACTTTCCCACCTCACCCTTGGCGCTGGCGCCGCAGGCCACGGTCATGAGCAGTGAGTTAAGTGTAAGTCACCGGCAT
>JBBTKS010000152.1:0-10278 GCA_038058885.1 Pseudomonadota bacterium | reverse complement strand
GCATCGCCGGCAGGTCCTTGAGCGCGAGATACAGGCGGGTCAGCGCCGCTTTGGCCCCTTGCAGGTTTTCGTCGGAATAGTCGAGCGGGCTGCGGTAGTGGCTGCCCAGGATAAAATAGCGCACGACCTCCGGATCGAACTTCTTCAGGACCTCGCGCACCGTGAAGAAGTTGCCGAGCGATTTCGACATCTTCTCCTCGTTGAGGCGCACGAAACCGACGTGCATCCAGGTATTCACGAATTTCCCGCCGGTGGCCGCCTCGCTCTGGGCGATTTCATTTTCATGATGCGGAAACTTGAGGTCCATGCCGCCGCCGTGGATGTCGAAGTGGTCGCCGAGACAGGCGCTGGACATGGCCGAGCATTCGATATGCCAGCCGGGGCGGCCCGCGCCCCAGGGCGAATCCCACTGCGGCTCGCCGGGCTTGGCCGCCTTCCACAGGACGAAATCGAGGGGGTCGTCCTTCTCCTCGCCGACTTCCACGCGCGCCCCGATCTTGAGCTCATCCAGCGTCTTGCCCGACAGCGCGCCGTAGAGGGAGAACTTGCGCACGTGGTAATACACATCGTCATTCCTGGCCTGGTAGGCGAAACCGCGCTCAACCAGCTTGCCAATCATGTCCAGAATCTGCGGCATATGCACCGTAGCACGCGGTTCGGCATCCGGCGGCAGCACGCCGAGAACGGCGGCGTCCTGGTTCATCGCCTGGATGAAACGCGCGGTCAGCGCGCCGATGTCCTCGCCGTTCTCCCGGGCGCGGTTGATGATCTTGTCGTCGATGTCGGTGATGTTGCGGATGTAGGTCACGTCGAAGCCGCGCGCGCGCAGATAACGCACCACCATGTCGAACACCACCATCACGCGCGCATGCCCGAGGTGGCAGAAGTCGTACACCGTCATGCCGCAGACATACAGCCGGACCTTGCCGGGCGTGATAGGCGTGAAGGGGTCCTTTTTCCGGGTAAGGCTGTTATAGATATGCAGCATCGTTATCTTAAGGCATCACAAACTTGGAGAGGCGTTTCCGGGCGCGCTCCACGCCGATCAACGGCAGCAGTTTCACCATCTCCGGCCCGTCGAGCTCGCCCGTGAGCGCCGCCCGCAACGGCTGGAACAGCGATTTACCGCTGACCGAAAGTGTCTGCCGCAGCATCTCGCTCACGGCCTTGAAGTCGGCTCCGTGCTTTTCCACCGCCCGGCGCGCCACATCGAAAAATTCCTCGCCGGCCGCCGTGATTGCTTCACGCGCCGGATGACTGATCGTCAGCGTGTCGGAAAAAACGATCTGTGCCCAGTGTAATGCATCCGCCGGAAAAGTGACGTTGGCGCGCACCGCGACCACGAACGCCTCGCGCTGGTCCGCCGGCGCCAGGGCGCTGACCTTGCCACCCATCCAATCACCCACCTCGCCGGTCGACAGATGCAACAGCGCTTCACGCTGCCAGTGAATCAGATGCGCCTCGTCGTAGCGCGCCGGTGCGCGGTGCAACCGTGTCAGGGAAAAACTGGAAACGAGTTTATCGAGCGCCATGAAACGGTTGTCTTCATAAGTGTGCCCGAGACGCGCGAGGTAATTGTGGATCGCGGTCGGCAGAAATCCGGCTTCGCGCAGTTCCTGCACGCTGCGGCTGCCGGTGCGTTTGGACAGCGGCGTGCCGTCGGCGCCGACCACGAGCGCGATGTGGGCATAATCCGGTGCCGGCAGGCCGAGTGCCTGCAGCAGCAGGATCTGGCGCGGTGTGTTGGTCAGATGATCTTCACCGCGCACCACGAGGGTGACACCCATCACGGCATCGTCGATGGCGTTGCAGAAGAAAAACGCCGGCGTCCCGTCGGAACGACGGATGATGAAATCGCCGATGTCATCGGTGTTGAATACCTGCCGTTCGCGCACCTTGTCGTCGAACTCGACCGTCCGGCCTTCCTCGACGCGAAACCGCAGCGTCGCGGGCTCGCCGCGGCCGAACCGGGCCTCGGCTTCGGCGCACGAAAGCGCGCGGCATTTTCCGGAGTAGCGCGGCGGGCGGCCGGCGGCGATCGCCGTCTTGCGCGCGATGGTGAGTTCATGCTCGCTGCAAAAGCAGGGATAGGCCAGCCCCCGGGATTCGAGGGCGGAAAAATATTCCTTATAGATATGACCGCGCTCCGACTGGGCGTAGGGGCCGTGATTGCCGCCAACTTCCGGTCCTTCGTTCCAGCCCAGCCCCAGCCAGCGCAGATCCTCCTCCAGCGCCCGGGCGAATTTTTCATGCCCGCGCATGGCATCGGTGTCTTCGAGACGCAGCAGAAACGTCCCGCCGGCCTGTTGCGCCAGCAGATAATTGAACAACGCCGTACGGATATTGCCGAGGTGCAGCAAGCCCGTGGGGCTGGGAGCAAAACGGGTCTTGAAGGGTCGCAAAGCCATTGGAAGGACGCCATGGTAACGGAAACTGCGTCTCCGGCGAACCCCCGGCGTTGTGCCGGCCGGGCCAATCCAGTGTAAACTCTCCGCAGGAGACCCGCCGCCGGCGGGGTTTGGTATCACTCACAAGCGCCCAAGAGTCCCATTCCATGATTCACATGAAAACCAACTACGGCACCATCGTCCTGGAGCTCAATACGGACAAGACGCCGAAGACCGTGGCCAATTTCCTCGCTTACGCGAAGGACGGCTTCTATGACGGCACCCTGTTCCACCGCGTCATCGACAAGTTCGTCATCCAGGGCGGCGGTTTCGGCCCGGGTATGACACAGAAGATGACCCGGCCGCCGATCGAAAACGAAGCCAACAACGGCCTGCGCAATGCCCGCGGCACCCTCGCGATGGCGCGCGCCACCGACCCGCATTCCGCCACCAGCCAGTTTTTCATCAACATCGGGGACAACGATTTCCTCAACTACACCGCGGCCACACCCTCCGGCTGGGGCTACTGCGTGTTCGGCAAGGTGGTCGACGGCATGCACATTATCGACCAGATCAAGGGCGTCGCCACCGGCTCCAAGCTCGGTCACAAGGACGTGCCGCTGTCCGACGTGATCATCGAGCAGATGCAGATCCTCGACGACAACCAGTAGACCCAGGGACAGAGATGCCGGGAACCACGCTGTTCATTTCCGACCTGCATCTCTGCGGCGCCCGCCCCGCCATTACCGATCTGTTCCTCGATTTTCTCCGCCGTCGCGCGCGCGCGTCCGACGCGCTCTACATCCTCGGCGACCTGTTCGAGTACTGGATCGGCGACGAGGCCGTCGAGCAGGAGGAGTTCCGGTCCATCATCCGCGGACTGCGCGAACTGACCGCGGGCGGAACGCCGGTTTTCGTGATGCACGGCAACCGCGACTTCCTCATGGCCCATGATTTTGAACAAGCCACCGGCGTTCGGCTGCTCAAGGACCCGACACATGTCGACCTCTACGGCACACCGACGCTGCTGATGCATGGCGATTCGCTGTGCACCGACGACACCGAATACATGACTTTCCGCGCCAAGGTACGGAGTCCCGCGTGGCAGAAGGAATTCCTCGGCAAATCCATCGCGGAGCGCGGCCGGATCGTACACGACTTCCGGGAAATCAGCAGAAACTCCACCGCCGCCAAGAAACCGGAGATCATGGACGTGAACCGGAAGGCGGTGGAATCCGTCATGCGCGAGCAGGGGGTACAGCGGCTGATTCACGGGCACACGCACCGGCCGAAGGAGCACGTGTTCACCCTGGACGGCCGGCCCGCGCGGCGCATGGTGCTCGGCGACTGGTACGAGCAGGGCAGCGTGCTGAGCGTGGACGCGCGCGGCTGGATGCTGGAAGGATTGCCGCTTGGATCAAATAATGTAGGGCGGGTTAGCGCTTATGTGTAGCGCGTAACCCGCCGAACCGGACGAAGCTCGACGTAATCACGCAACAACCGTGGGTTACGGCGAACACCGCCTAACCCACGCTACGTTTATTATTTCCCTCTCAGTTCCTCCAACATCAACCGCTTGTACTCCGCCGGCAACTTGAGCATGTCGGCCGTGGCACGGAAATCGGTCTTGTAATCCACCAGTTCCATCGTCCGGCCGGTCATGTCCGCCAGCCGCACCGGAAAGCCATGTTCCAGGTGGCGCACGGGCAGAAACACGTTGTTGGCCAGATCACAGGGCGCCTGCATTTCGGTCGGCGTCATCGACGCCGACAGCGCCTGCTGCCCGGCCAGAATCAGGCGATATTCGCGCAAGGCCACGATCGCCCCGGGCAACAGGCCTTCGGCGGCATGCAGATCATAACAGCGCTTTTCATTCGTCAGCAGTTCGTAATGCGTAACCTTGCGCCCTTCAATGGCGGGAAACGCAGTTGCATCGGTCACCACCCGATGTATGAATTTCGCCGGCGGTTTCAGTTCCACCGGTCGCGGGCGGATCACCAGCACCTGCTTCTCCGCACTGCTGACGCTGTAAATACTGCCGTCGGCACGGTCGAAAAGCAGAAAATCCTGGCTGTCCTGTCCCTCGTCCATGCGCAGGAACCCCGCCGTGACGATCATGCGCGTGCGATACGGTTCCACCCCCGGCTCGTGCTCGACGAAATAAAGCACGGCCGCAGGCGTGGTCGGGTCGGAACAGGAAATCAGCACCGTCAGAAATAGACATCCACACAGTAATAAACGCCGGGTCATCGGCCTTCAGTTCCCGCGCTTTGTTATCAATCCCAGCATGATATCCATGACGTTGGTCCCGGTCGGTCCGGTCTGAATCAGATCGCCGCTCGCTTCCAGAAAACTCCCGGCATCGGCGCGCGCCAGAGATTGCCGCGCCTCCTGGCCGGCCTGCTCGCCACGTGCGATGGTGCCGCCATCCACCAGCGCGCCGGCGTCTTCCGTGGGGCCGTCCGTGCCATCGGTGCCGGCGGCGAGGAACCACGTCTCATCGTGTCCTTGAAGCATCATCGCCGCGGCCAACGCAAGGCTCTGGTTGCGCCCGCCGCGACCCGGCGATTCCGGAAGCCGGACGGTGGTCTCGCCGCCCCAGACATGAACCGTGCCGGGTTCCGATCGCAGCAATTTTTTTGCCAGCCTGGCACCCGCTTCCAGGGCGTCGCCGGAAACAAATGAAGTCTCCAGCATGATCTGGTAACCCAGCTCTTTCGCGGTTTCCACCGCGGCGCTCTTGGCGTTATCGAGGGTGGCGACGATTTCGCGTTTTACATTCTGAAAACAGGCGTCGTCGGGTGCCGGTGCGGGCGGCATGTGCTTCAGGGCCTCGGTAATAAAATCCGGCAGATTCCGAAGCGTCAGCGGCCGGCGCAGATCCTCGTCCGCCACCAGCGGACCGGAACCGATCGCGCGCAGGTCGTTGCCGGGCACGTCCGATACCACCAGGCACAGGACCCGCCGGGGGGAAAGCAGCTTGGCGAGCCGGCCGCCCTTCAGTCGGGACAAGCGCCGGCGGATGCGATTGTAGTCGTTGATGTCCAGGCCCGAGCCGAGCACCCAGCGGTTGATTTTCTGAAACTGGTCGAGGCTGATTTGCGGCGGCAGTGCTTCGACCAAAGCCGAAGCGCCGCCGGAGATCAACACGAGTACCGCGGCGTCCTGCGGAATCCGGTCGACAAACGTCAGCAACTTCCGGCCGGCCTCGAGACTGGTTTCATCCACCAGCGGATGCCCCGCCTCCAGCACCGGCCAGGGAAGCGGTTCGGCATGCCCTTTTTTGGTAATGATCAGCGCATCGGCAATGCGCTTGCCCAGCGCATCTTGCGCGCCCTGCGCCATGGCGCAGGCGGCCTTGCCCACCGCCACCATATATATGTTTCCGGGAAGCGGCCTTTCCTCCAGGCGTGCACGCACGCAGCTGCGGCCATTGACCGCGGCCAGCGCGGACTGGAAGATGCGCAGAAGATTTTCCCGAGGACCGGATGACATGGATGCGCAGATTATCCGGTTAGCCGCCGAAGGACAAACCCGTGCGCCTGTGGAACCCGCATCCCCGCTATGCGGCTATCCGATCATTTCCTTCAAAAACCGGCGCCAGACGTCATCAGGCTCCCAGATGGCCAGCACATCGGGCATGACGGCATCCGCCGACCATCCCTGCCGCCGCTGACGATACAGCGCCATGAACACCGATACGCGCTTGTTGGCGGCGCAATGCACGAAAATATGCTTGCCTGTTAGTTCATTCATATCATCGAAAAAGCGTTCGAGGTCGGCGCGTAACGGCCGCTCCCACACGACGGGAATATGGATGTATCGCAGGCCGAGGGATTCCACGGTCCGGCGCTCGTCAGGCAAGGAGTATTCCGCGTCGTGCAGGGCGAGATTCACCACGACTTCGAATCCCGCGTGTGCCACGGCGGCCAGTTCTTCTTCGGACGGCTGGCCAGCCGTGGCGATCAAATCCATCAGGCGGCGGTAGTTGTAGATTCCCTGTAGAGCATCCTCGTCCACGGCACGGACTAGCCGAGCGTCGGCATCGACAGGCTGGGGGGAGCCTGGTCCTCGCCCGCCGGCCAGCGGCTCGTGACAACCTTGCTGCGGGTGTAGAAATACACGCCTTCCATGCCGTGCACGTGCAGGTCGCCGAACAGCGAGGCCTTCCAGCCGCCGAAGGAGAAAAACGCCATCGGCACCGGGATCGGCACGTTGATGCCGACCATGCCGACTTCGATGTCGCGTTCGAAGCGGCGCGCGTGCGCGCCGGAACGGGTGAAGATGGCGGTGCCGTTGCCGTAGGGATTGCTGTTGACCAGATTGATCGCCTCATCGAGCGTGTTGGCGCGCAGCACGATCAGCACCGGCCCGAAGATTTCCTCTTCATAGATGGCCATGTCAGCGGTGACGCGATCGAACAGCGACGGCCCGAGATAAAAACCATGTTCCCGGCCGGAAACCTTGAGCCCGCGCCCATCGAGCACCAGTTTCGCGCCTTCGGTGACGCCGCTGTCGATCAGCTTCCGCACGCGGTCGCGATGCGCGGCGGTGATCACCGGACCCATGTCGATGCCTTCCTGTTCGCCCGGCCCGACCTTGATCTTCGAGGCCTTGTCGCGCAGCTTACCGACCAGCGCGTCGCCGGCCGCGCCCACGGCCACGACCGTCGAGATGGCCATGCAACGCTCACCCGCCGAACCGTAGGCCGCGCCGGTCAGCGCGTCCGCGGCGAAGTCGAGATCGGCGTCCGGCATGACGATGGCATGATTCTTCGCTCCGCCCAGGGCCTGCACGCGTTTGCCGTGGCGCGCCGCGGTTTCGTAGATATATTTGGCCACCGGCGTCGAGCCGACGAAGGACACCGCGCGCACGTCGGGATGTGTGAGCAGCGCGTCCACTGCTTCCTTGTCGCCGGGAATCACGTTGAACACGCCCGCCGGCAGACCCGCCTCGTGAAACAGTTCGGCCATGCGCAGACTCGCCGAGGGCACCTTCTCGGAAGGCTTCAAGATGAAGCAGTTACCGCAGGCGATGGAAACCGGGAACATCCACAGCGGCACCATCACCGGAAAGTTGAACGGCGTGATACCGGCGCATACGCCCACCGGCTGCAGCAGCGAATGACAATCGACGCCGCGGCCCACGTCTTCCGCCTGCTCGCCCTTGAGCAAATGCGGCACGCCCATGGCGAACTCGATCACCTCGATGCCGCGCTGCAGCGAACCGGCGGCGTCCTCGCGCGTCTTGCCGTGCTCCTCGCAGGTCAGGTGGACGAGTTCGTTACGATGCTGCTGCATCAGCTCGCGAAACCGCATGAGAATACGCGCGCGCCGCAGCGGCGTGGTATCGCGCCAGCCGGGAAACGCCGCGCGCGCCGCCGCCACCGCCAGGTTTACATCCTGCTTGCTGGCCAGCGGCGTGCGCCTTATCACTTCACCGGTCGCCGGATTGAACACATCCGCCGTGCGGGTACCCGCGCTCGCCTGAGCCTTGCCGTTGATCCACAGGGATAAGACCGGTTGTGTCATGGTGCACCTCTTCGGATATCAGCCAACAATGATAATCAATACGCGATAGGGCCCGTGCGCGCCGAGCGTCACCGTTTGCTCGATGTCCGCCGTGCGCGAGGGCCCGGAAATGAAATTTACCGCGCGCGGCAACGCGCCCCATTCAACGCGCAGCCGGTCCCAGGCCTGCTCCATCGTCGCGACGATGCGTCCGGCCTCGACCACGGCGATGTGCGTCTCCGGCAACAGGCTGACCGTGGCCGGCGTCTGCACGCCGGAGAGCAGCATCAGCGTGCCGGTCTCGGCGATACCGAGGAACGCACCGGTGATACCGACCAGATCGTCGCCGCGCGCGGCGCGCGCTTCGATCCCGATACCCGCATCCTGCCAGCCGAGCGGCGCCATGGCCGGCCAGCATACTGCATTCATTGGCAACTGGCGCTTGCGCAGATAACCCGCAACTATATTCGGGACATCCGCCATCATTGCGGTTTGCGCGACATCACTTGCCAGTCGAGTCGCCTGTTCGCTAAAACGCTTTACCAAATCATTTTCCAGCGGCGGAATCGGTCCGCGTTGATGCCGGCGAATCGCCAGATCGACATCCACGGCCGCGGCCGGACCGCGCGCCTTGCCGATCCGCGCCAGGATATTCTCGCGCGCACTCATGATGACCTCCGGGATTGGTACAGATCGCGAAACGTCCGGCCCGTCGGCGCAGGCATGTCGCGCCCGCTCGTCCAGCCGGTCACGCCGGGCAGGTAATGAAACCGTTTCGCGCTTCCTGAAAGCACCCGTAACAGACGCGCGGCCAGCCGGGTGCCCAGGGCATAAACCGCCGGGCGTTGCGCCATCCACGACCACAATCGGAGCGCGGCGCGTTCCGGCCACGGTCGCAACTGCTGTTCCACTTGCCGGGTGCGCAGGTGTCGCAGCAGGTCGGGAAGCGGAATTTTTACCGGACACACCACCGCGCACTCGCCGCAGAACGTCGAGGCATTCGGCAGATCGAGCGCATTCTCCAGCCCCACGAAGGATGGAGTCAGTACCGACCCCATCGGGCCCGGATACACCCAGCCGTAGGCATGGCCGCCGATGTTCTGATACACCGGGCAGTGGTTCATGCACGCGCCGCAACGGATACAGCGCAGCATCGGTTGCAGTTCGGTTCCGAGCAATTTACTGCGGCCGTTATCGAGCAAAATAATATGAAAGTGCTCCGGCCCGTCCGATTCACCTTTTTCTTTGGTGCCGGTCAGGATCGAAACGTAATTGGTGATGGACTGGCCGGTGGCGGAACGCGGCAGCAGCCGCAGCAGCGTGGTCACGTCCTCGAGCGTCGGCACCACCTTCTCGATGCCGGTGATAGCCACGTGCACGCGCGGGAGCGTGGTGGCCAGCCGGCCGTTGCCCTCGTTGGTGACGATCAGGACCGAGCCGGTCTCGGCGATAATAAAATTCGCACCGGAAATCCCGAGATCGGCTGCCAGAAATCCGGGACGCAACACCTCGCGCGCCTCGCGGCACAGCTCGGCGATCTCCGTGGTGCGCGTGCGCTGGTGCTTTTCCTCGAACAGATCGGCAATCTCTTCCTTGCTCTTGTGCACCACCGGGGCGACGATGTGCGACGGCGGTTCGTGGGCGAGTTGCAGAATGTATTCGCCGAGATCGGTCTCGAGCACGTCCAGGCCCTGGCTTTCGAGCGCGTCGTTGAGACCGCATTCCTCCGAAACCATGGACTTCGACTTCACCACCTTGTGCAGGCCATGCTGGTGCGCGATCTCCGCTACGATGCGATTCACCTCGTCGCCGGTCTCGGCCCAATGCACCACGGCTCCGCGCGCGGTCGCTTCCTGCTCGAAGCGCAGCAGGTAACGGTCGAGGTTGCGGATGACCTTGTCGCGGATGTCCGTGGCGGCATCGCGGACTTCCTCGAAGTTCGGCAGTTCCGCGATCGCCGCCGCGCGGCCGTCGACGAACTTGGTCTGGAGCTTTTCCAGCGCCTTTTGCAGCTTTTCGTTGCGCAGGTTCTCGCCCGCCTTGCGCTTGAAATGCATCGCCGTTACTTGCATACATCTTCCCCCGCTAAGACTTCGGCGATATGCAAAACGCGCGTATCGAGATCGCCACGGCGGCGCAGGCGGCCCTCGATGTTCATCAGGCAGCCCAGATCGCCGGCCACGATGGCACCGGCGCCAGTCTGGGCGATGTGCTCGCATTTGTTGTCGGCCATGCGCGCCGAGATATCGCCGAACTTGACCGAAAAGGTCCCGCCGAAACCGCAGCAAGTCGTCGATTCGCGCATTTCGGTCAGCTTCACGCCCGGCATCCGCGCCAGCAGCGTGCGCGGCTGCGTCTGCACGCCCATCTCGCGCAGGCCG
>JBBTKS010000151.1:0-3687 GCA_038058885.1 Pseudomonadota bacterium | reverse complement strand
TCGCTGGCGGACATGGAACGCATGTTCGGGCTGCTGGAGCGCGACACCGAAGTCAGCGACGCGCCCGATGCCGGGGAACTGAAGGTCAGCGGCGGCGCGATCCGCTTCGAGCATGTCAGCTTCGGCTACGACATCCGGCGTCAGATCCTGCAGGACATCAGTTTCGACGTGCCCGCGGGGCACAAGGTGGCAGTGGTGGGCGCGAGCGGCGCCGGCAAATCCACGCTGTCGCGGCTGCTGTTCCGGTTCTACGACGCCACCACCGGACACATCCTGATCGACGGCCAGGACATCCGCGCGGTGACGCAGAAAAGCCTGCGCCGGGCGATCGGCATCGTGCCGCAGGACACGGTGCTGTTCAACGACAGCATTTATTACAATATCGCTTACGGGCAGCCGGACGCGGCACGCGAGGAAATCATCGAGGCGGCGCGGGCGGCGCACATTGATCAGTTCGTGGAATCGCTGCCGGACCAGTACGACACGACGGTAGGCGAGCGCGGCCTCAAGCTCTCCGGCGGCGAGAAACAGCGCGTGGCCATCGCCCGTACGCTGCTGAAAAATCCGCCGATCCTGGTGTTCGACGAGGCCACCTCGGCGCTCGACTCACGCACCGAAAAGGCGATTCAGGCCGAACTGCTGGAAATCGCCACCAACCACACCACCCTGGTCATCGCCCACCGCCTCTCCACCATCATGGACGCCGACCAGATCCTGGTGATGGAACACGGCCGCATCATCGAACGCGGCACGCACAATGAACTGCTCGTGCGCGACGGCGCCTACGCCCACATGTGGGCGCTGCAGCAGCAGGAAGAGGAAGTCGAGCGGCTCGAGGCGGCGAGCAGCTGACGCCTCCAAGAACCTCTCACAAAATGAAATGGGGCGCCAGGACGCCAGAAGCGCCAGGATTTTTGGATCAGAAGAAAACCTTTCCTGGCGACCCTGGCGTCCTGGCGTTCAGGATCATATTCATTATGTCAGATGCTCAAAGGTAAGTAAGTCGAAGGACGCGTCGGGAAATTACATCGCCGTCCCGAAGGAGGAATCCACGCTGTCCGGAGGCGCCGGCAGTCCCGCGATTTTGCTCGCCTGGGTGATGACGCCACCCGGGAACAGGAGATAAAGATATTTCCGGTCGCCTTTTCCGGCAAACCGCTCCTCCAGAGGCTGGAGGAGGTGGCGGGCGTGCTTCACCGGGCCATGCAGGCGGTAATGATCGCGCAGAAAATTGATCACTTCCCAGTGTTTGGGCGTGAGCGTGATGCCGAGATCCGCCGCCGTTTTCCTGGCGATGTCCTCCGACCACTCGCCCAGCCCGAGCAGATTACCCGCCGGATCTTTCTCGATCGAACCTTCACCAACAATGAACTTCATGATGTCAGGCATGATGCACCTCCATGCATGTTGGTCAACGGTCACGCCTTGAACCGGCGTCGTGCTAATGAAAGAGCGTGCGCATCGCGCGCAAGCACGCTCACCCCCCCCCTCATCCCCATCCCTTCTCCCGCGAGGGGAGAAGGGAGCGAGCCGTTGCGCGCTACGCGCGCTTTCTTTCTTACCGAGTATCCACCTGCATCGGCATAATCACAAGCGGCATGCCCTTGATATGCAGCTGGCGCTGAATGGCCAATGCCGTGTGGTTGTGCAGCAGGCGCGTCATCCAGTTTTCCTCGCGGAACACCAGCGTGCCCGCGAAAAAGACACTGCCGGGGAAACGCTGCAGAACATCATCGGCCAGTTTGACGGCCGCCTCGACCGGATCGGTGCCATAAGCGGAATATCCGGCCGCCGCCATGTTGTGGGCGTGACAGAACTCGACGTACTTGTGCAATGACTCGTCGACGTGATGCTTGAGGTCCACCAGGGTATGGTCGCCTTTCATGCGCGTGGTATCCACCTCGCCGACGCTCAGGAAAACGAAATTGTGAAACCGCGCCGGGAACAGGCGCTGGGAATTGAGCAAGGTATGGATGCCCACTCCCCGGTAGCTCGATACGAAAAATACCGCCGCGGGCTCGCCTTCGCGGACCGGCGGAGGTTGCCGGGTGGGAGTGGCTACCGGAATCCGGGTCAGGATGTCATCGAGGGCGGTCAGACGCTTGCCCACCGTGCGGTAATGACTGCGCACCAGCGCACACAGGCCGACGAGTGAACCGGTGACGAGCGCCGCGATCCAGCCGCCCTCGTGGAATTTTTCCACCAGCATCACCGCCAGAATGCCGGAGGTGGCGACGAGGCCCCATAGCGTCAGACCGAGCCGCGGTAACCACCCGGTCAGGGTCGCGCGATTTTTCCACCAGTAAACGCACATGCCCAGCAGGGTAAGCGAAAACGTCAGGAACACGTTGATGCTGTACAGCACCACCAGCAGATCCACGCGTCCGCCGCTCCACAACAGCACGGCGTACGCGGCGGCACCCATCAGCAGAATTCCGTTCTTGGTCACCAGCCGGTCCGAGAGCTGGCCGAAGCGGTGCGGCACCCAGTGATCCACGGCCATGTTGGCGAGCGTCGCCGGGCCGCCGAGAAATCCGGTGTTGGCCGCGACGAACAGCAGGCCGGCCTCGAACACCAGCGTGACCACGAGCAGAATCTGGCCCAGGTGCCAGCCGCTCCAGGTCGGCCAGTCCGCGAGAATGGCGCCGAAGGCCACGGCATTCAGCGTCTGCCCCGCGACCGGCTGCACACGCCACAGCAGATACAGCAGGATGATGCCGCCGGCGGTGAAGGCGAGCGACAGCGCCATGTAGAACATGGTCCATTTGCCGGTGGTCACGCGCGGCTCCTTCAGCAGGTTGACGCTGTTCGAGACCGCCTCGATGCCGGTGTAGGTGCCGCCGCCCATGCCGTAGGCGCGCACGAACAGCGCGATCACGAACAGGATGCCCATTTCGCTCGAGAGCGATTGCGCCTTGGCGACGCTCTCGGGAAAGAGCGTGCCGATATTTTCCGTGTGGAGCGCGATGCCGTAGATAATCAGAAACGCGTGCGTCACGACAAACCCGATGAAGATCGGCAACAGAACCTTGATCGACTCCTTGACGCCGCGCAGATTGAGAATCACCAGGGCCAGCAGCGCCAGCGCGGCGACTTCCGGCTTGAGTACGCTCCACGACACCGGCAGGAAACTGAACAGCGCATCCGCGCCGGCGGCGATGGAAATGGCGATGGTAAGAACGTAATCCACCACCAGCGCGCTTCCGGAAATCAGCCCCGCGCGTCTGCCGAGCAGGCGCGTGGCCACCTTGTAACCGCCGCCGCCGGTGGGAAACAGTTCGATCACCTGGTTGTAGGAAACCGCGATGACGAACACGGTCATTGCGGTGGCCACGGCGAGGAATAGCGCCAGTTCCGTGTGCGCTCCGAGCGCCGTGAACGCCTGCTCCGGGCCGTAGGCCGAGGATGACAAGCCGTCCGCGCCCAGGCCCACCCAGGCGAAAAATGCGATCAGCGTGATGTGGCGATGGGTCTCCGGCGCCATGGGATCGCGCGCCGGCCCGAAAAGAACGTGGCGCAGCCGGTCGCGCCCGCGCAGCAGCAGCGGCCGTTTGTCGGCGCTCGCGGAGGGATTCGGTGGCAGGGGCGATTCAGGCATCGGGCGGCTGGCGATCAGGGCGGACCGTACGCGCCGCCACGGCGGAGCATTTCATGCGCAGCGGTCATTCCGGGACAAGTCCACGCGGC
>JBBTKS010000150.1:0-11180 GCA_038058885.1 Pseudomonadota bacterium | reverse complement strand
CCATGGAAATCATCCTCACGCCGATAATCTATAAACTGCTTGAAAACAAAAAGAAAGCCTGACCCTTTTTCGCTCCCACCCCCTGAAATTCGCGCCAATTTGGCGCGGTTCTTGCTGCTATCTTTAGGATTATGAAGAAGAAGATTCCCGTCGAGGACCTGCACCCGGGCATGTACGTCTCCGAGCTGGACCGGCATTGGCGCGATACGCCGTTTCTGTTTCAGGGTTTCGAGATCACGTCGGAAGAGGAGATCGAGCAACTCAAGCGACACTGCAAGCACGTCTTCATCGACACCGATGAAGGTTCCGATGTCTCCCCGAAGCCACGGCGCGTCACGGCAACGTCATTCACGGCGGTGGCGTCCGGGGACAATTCCAAGGAACGCATCATCCACCTCGAAAAGGTGGTGGAGAATTTCGCTCCGTGGCACCGCCACGCACCGCGGTATCAGGATTTAACAACGGTCGAAGATGAAATCGGTCAAGCCAAAATCGTCGTGACCAAGACCCGCGAGGCCGTCTACGACATCATGGAGGATGTGCGTCTCGGCCGCAGCATCGACACCAGCGGCGCAAAAAAAGTCGTTGCCGACATGGTCGACAGCGTCATCCGCAACCCGGATGCGCTCATGTGCCTCAACCAGCTCAAGAACAAGGACGAATATACCGCGCTCCACAGCCTGCGCGTGTGCGTACTGGCGCTCGCCTTCGGTCGTCATCTGGATCTTTCGGACGAAGAGCTGAACCTGCTCGGGCTTGGCGCGCTGCTGCATGACGTCGGCAAAATGAAAGTCCCGAACGATATCATCAACAAACCGGGCAAGCTGACGGAAGAAGAATTCACCCTCATGAAAAGTCACGTCCCGTGCGGCGTCGATATTCTCGAACAAACCCACGGCATTCCCTCCGTCGCGATTGACGTCGCCCGGTTCCATCACGAACGCTATGCGGGCGGCGGCTACGCCATCGGCGCCAAGGGAGATGACATCGGACTTTTCGGTACCGTCGGGGCCATCGTGGACTGTTATGACGCCATCACTTCGGATCGTTCCTATCACGCCGGCATGTCGGCGCACGATGCCTTGAAAAAAATGTATTCGTGGCGCGGTCGCGATTTTCAGCCGGTGCTGGTCGAGCAGTTCATCCAGTGCATGGGCATCTACCCCATCGGCAGCGTCGTCGAACTCAGCAGCGGCGCCATCGGGGTGGTGATTTCCGTCAACCGCACGCGCCGCCTGAAACCCAGGGTGGCCATGGTTCTCAACCCGGACAAGACCCCCTTTTCGCCCGCCAAGGTCATCGACCTGATGCATCAGGAAGGCGCGGGGCCCGGCCAGGAATTGGAAATCCGCAAAGTCCTCCCCCCGGGCGCGCACGGCGTCTTGCCGACAAAATATATCCCCCTGGGTGGCTGAGTTTCCTTCGTTGCCGGCCTTCGGGACGACAAACCCGTCCGGGCTTATCTCTTTTGGATTGCTGGCGCGAGTGACAGCGGCTGCGCATAATACAGGCCTGCCACGGCTGCACGCATTTTGCAATGCCGCCTCAACAACGACAGGAGAATTTCCGCGATGAGTGACGCCCTGGATTATCTGGTCAAGACCCGACCTGACGCAATGACGTCCTATTTCAAGTTTCTCAAGGAAACGGGGAAATCGCTCGATCCGAAAACGCGGATGCTGATCACCGTCATCACCAAAATCGCGACACAGACCGAAAATGGATTTCGCCAGTATCTTCCGCAGGCGCTCGACGCCGGCGCCACCCCCAGTGAAATCCTTGACGCCATCCTGCACGCCTTTCCCGCACTCGGGCTTGCCAAAATTGTGTGGGCCATCGATATCCTGATCGACATGGATATACCCGAGTTCCGTGCCGAGAACCTCGGCGTGGAAAAACGCTGGCATGAAGTCAGGCCGGCGGACCAGATCCCTGACGGCAAGATCACCTACTGCGACAGCGATGGCCGCAGCCTATTCGTGTACCGCGCCAATGGCGAGTTTCAGATATACGACAGCCGCTGTCCGCATCAGGTCACCAACATCCCGCATCTCGCGCTGGAAGGTTTTCGTCTGACCTGCCCCAAGCACCATTGGGCTTTCGACATCAAAACCGGCAAGTGCGTGGAAAAAGGAAACCGGCCTTTAAAGCGTTTTGAATCCAAGCTTGAGAACGGCCGGCTCTATGCGCGCTGGTAAGGCGGGACACGGCCAGGTGCGCACGGCATGACGGGCTTCTTCACTCCCGATGAAGTCGCCGCCCAGCTTAGAGACGGCCACGCGCGGGGGAAATGCCAGCATGAAGAAAAGCGCGTCGACTTGCTGGAACTGGTGCGGCAAGACATCGCCCGGCTGATCTGCGCCGTCAGCAATACCAATTACTTCAGTTATCTTATCGCCAAACGCGGCGAACTGGCGCTGGTCATCGGCACCCGCGGTGACTTGCGCAGCCATACGATCACTCTCGAACTCATCCGGCGCCGGCAACGGGTGGCCTATTTTTCCTACAGCGATCCCATCCTGCGCACCGAGGATCTGCGTCGACGCGAATGCATGGCCGAACGCAAAGGAAAAAACGCGCTTAAAATTCACGTCCACGAGGGTACGCTGGCAAACCTGCTGACCATGCGCGCCCTGCTCTACACAAAACTGCCGTCCCAGGGCCGTGTACTCACGGCTCCGGTGAATTAAGCCCCCAGGAACCGACAATCTCATAGCGCGCGCCTTCAGCGTGCGTATGCGATTGCACGAGGCAGAACCGGCGCACCTCCCAAATCAGCGGGGCAATCGGAATATTTTTATTACACCGGCGCAACTTGCGCGCCAGGGTGAGATGCGCCGCATAAGATCGCTCCTCGGGCACATAACCGCAGGCGACCAGCCCGGCATTCAATTCCCGTACCAGTCGCGACAAGGGCTCGGGCGTATTCCGGGGCCCCGTCCACACGACGCCTGATTTCGGCCAGCAGCCGATTTGCTCCAGCGTCAGCGTAAAGGAACCGGTTCGAATCGTCGCGGCAACCTGTTCAGCGCATTGCCGGAATGGCGCATTCACCGAGCCGAGAAACGCCAGCGTCAGATGAATATTCTCCGGCGGCACACGTCGCCCGTCGCTCTCCAGAACCCGGCCGGCAACGCTGTACAGCTCGCGGCTCAGTTCAAGGGACGGCCACAGCGCGAAAAACAACCGCTGGTTCTTCGATTCCGGCGTCGGTGCGGGAGAGTTGTCAGGCTTCATTGTCATTCACGCCAACGAATGACAGTTTATCGAAATATGGTGGGCCGTGGAGGGCGAGCCGGGGGTATCGCGAATGTCCGGTGGACATTCGCGCCGGCGAGCGGGTTCGCCATTCATGGCGAACCCCGGGCTTTTTGAGCGAAGCGGCATGCGTAGCGAAAAAAGTGAACCGCAGGTTCAAATCCGCGATCGAGCAACCACCAAAGCCCAGCGAAGTTGCGATGGCAGAAAAACCGGGGAAGTATGGTGGGCCGTGGAGGATTTGAACCTCCGACCAACTGGTTAAAAGCCAGCTGCTCTACCGACTGAGCTAACGGCCCGCGTGCGCCAAAGTGGGGGAAAACGGGAGGCGGCATTATCCAGAGGCCGCGCAACCCTGTCAAACCAAATGAAGCGGGCCGGATGGCTGCAGGGAGATACAGGCTAGCGGGCGGCGGGCAGCAGTCTCATGTCGGCCAGCGCCAGCCGCAGCGCCCGGAAGAATCCTTGCTCGTCCATGAGGTAATACTCTACTTTCATGGTCAACGCGGAGCCGAAGATGATCATGGTGAGCGTGATCACCGCGCCCAGCGCCAGCGTGGACATGCCGGTGACGCCTTGGCCGATGGTGCAGCCCAGGGCAATGACGCCGCCGAAACCCATGAGCACGCCGCCAATCATGTGGTTAACCATGTCCGCGCGTGAACTGAAGGTTTCGATCTTGAAATTTCCGGAAAGCACGGCGTACAGAAACGAACCGGCGATGATACCGAAGACCGCGGCGATGCCGAAGTTGATCGTGGAGCCGGTGAAGGTCATCAGGTAATTCACGTTTTCCGCCACCGGCGCGACGAAGGTGTAGGATTCGAGCCGCACCGGTTCGAACTCATCGAAGCCGAGCTTGCCGGTGATGTACCAGCCCGCGACGACGAACAGTCCGATGCTGACGCCGGCGAACAGGTTCTTGAAGCTCTTGAGAAATTCGGTACTGGCCAGAGCATAGATCGTGAATCCCAGACCGGTAATGCCCGTCACGATCCAGCGCACCGTTTTCGCGTCGGCGGCGCCTGTGGCCGCCTGGATCAGCGTCGCCATGCTCTGGTCCGCGATGTTGCGCGCCGCCAAGTCGATATTCGCGATCTCGATGACATTCAGGCGCACCAGCGCCAGCAGCCCACGCAGAGTCATGTAGGCCGTGATGCCCATCAACAGCATCACCACCAGCGACTTGAGATTGCCGCCGCCGGCGCGCACCAGCGTGCGCTGCCCGCAGCCGCCGCACAGCGTCATGCCCACGCCGAAGAGAAACCCGCCGAGGAGATGCCCGAACCAGCCGAAGTTGGCGGCCAGATAAATGGATTTGTTGAGATCGACGTAACCCTGCGCCTGCAACAGTTGCGAGCCGAGGATGGCGACACCGATCGCCAGAAACCAGGCGCGCAGACGATTCTTGTCGCCCATGTTCACCCAATCGCTTACCGCCCCCATGGTGCAGAAATTTGTCTTGTTGGCGATGGCGCCGAACGCCACGGCCACCAGAAATCCCCACAACACCACGTTCTGAACATTGCTGAGTTCCATAACACCTCCGACTTGCTGCCTTACGACAGGAAAAACCGATGATCGCTTGAGACGTAACTATACGCCGCTTTATTCCAGCGCACGCGTGTGGATTATTTTGCGTCGCTTTGACGTCATGCGCCATGGCCTTCGATCAGTCATAACCCTGTCCTGCGATGTCATTTTGACTTGAGTCAAGGCCTTTCCCGGAAAATACGGGAGTAATGTTAATATCAGCAATTAACCGGAGGTACGATAAATGCCGACATTCGATAAAGAACTGGATACCAGCGGGCTTAACTGTCCCATGCCGGTCATGAAGTGCAAAAAAATGCTGCAATCACTGACGGCGGGACAAGTACTGCATCTGCTGACCACCGACATCGGCACCAAGAGCGACATTCCCGCCCTGGTGAACAAGACCGGCGATCAGATCGTGGAATCCAGCGAAGCGGACGGAAAGATTCACTTCTATATCAAGAAAGGGTAATAAGACCCTTCCCTGGAAATTATTAACTTACAGCCAGGCGTGGACCGGGTGCTTTTCCACCAGGTCCACGAAATCGCCGTAACCCGCGATGCGGACCTCCTTGACGAGCTTGTCCAGGCCGCGGGCCTTCAGATCCGCCTCGATGGCATAAACCGCGTGCCGCCTCACGGCCTGTTCGATCAGGGACGATTTGACTGTTCCCACCGCAGCGGCATACACACCGTCTTCCAGCAGCAGGATCACATCGCCGTCGCGCGCGAGACGCAGACAGTTTTCCAGCGCGCTGTTCTGAAACGGTGACTTGTTGACGGTATGGAGCATGGGCAAATCCTAGAATGAGACAATGCTGTGCTGTTCGGCCATCATCGTGGCGATCTCGGCGCTGTCCAGCACCTGGGGGCGGATCGGCGCACCGCTGTCATCGTCCTTGCCGATCGCGATGATCGCGTCTTCGGGGATACCGCGGTCTTTCAGCGATTGCCGGTCCACGTAAACCTTCGTGACTTCCCAGTCCACGAGCGCGCCGAGCGAGGCCATGAACCCCTTGATACCCAGCGCTTTCGTGTCCTGGCCCGCGTGCAACGCGAGCACGCCATCGTCGAGAAACACCACGGAGAGATCCATCTCGTAGGTCGCGAAGATGAACATGACCTCGATGGACTCCTGCACATAGATGCTGCCGTGCGGTGGCTTGCGCACCGTCACCATGACCTTCTTGCCTTTCTCCGCCATGAACCCCGCCTGTGTCTTGATGCCTGAAAATCAATCGCCGAACGTCACGATCCGGTCGGACTCGTGGATCATGCTCGCGAGCTGTCCCAGTCCCGAGATGCGGATATTCGGCGCCAGCACCTCGTTGGTGATGCCGCGGCGCTTGGCCGCGGCGATGCACACCACCATGTCGATGCCGGTGGCGCCCAGTTCCGACCAGCGTTTGGAAATATGCCGGTCGTCCTGCGGCGGGTCCATGAGTTTGGTGGCGTTGTACACGCCGTCGTCGTAGAAAAAGACGCCCCGGATAGTGTGGCCCTTGGCAAGGGCGGCCTGGGTGAAGAGGTAGGCGCTGTCGGAGGCTTCGTGATTGTAGGGGCCTTCCAGAAGCAGAATCGAAATTATCATTATTTTTTATCCAAAGTACCCGCGTGCTCTGGTCGTGCCGTTCCGAAAGCCCGCCCCCATGAAGAATAGTCCAATATTGCCAAATCGGGGGAAAATTTCCAATCCCGGCGGGCCTTATCGGTAGCGGGTGGGATCGGCGACACCGGCCTCGGCGAAACCCTGGGCGCGCAGGCGACAGGAATCACAACGGCCACAGGCGCGGCCGCTGCTATCGGGGTCATAGCATGAGATGGTCAGAGAATAATCCACGCCCAGGCGGCTGCCTTCACGGATGATCTCGTGCTTGCGCAGCTGCATCAGCGGCGCAAGCACGCGGAACCCGCGCCCTTCCACCCCGGCCCGCGTCGCCAGGTTCGCGAGCCGCTCGAATGCCTGGATGAACTCCGGGCGGCAGTCGGGGTAACCGGAATAGTCCATCGCATTCGCGCCGATATAAATATCGGACGCGCCGAGCACCTCGGCCCAGCCGAGCGCGATGGAGAGAAACACCGTGTTGCGCGCCGGCACGTAGGTCACCGGAATGCCGGTGGAGGGCGCCTGCGGAACGGGAATCGCCGTGTCGGTCAGCGCCGAGCCGCCCATCCAGCCGATGTCGAGTTTGACTATGCGATGATCGGCCGCCCGCTGCGCCTGCGTCACGCGGCGCGCGGCATCGAGTTCCACGCGGTGGCGCTGCCCGTAGTCGAAAGTCAGCGCGTGGCAGCGCGCGCCCGTGGCCGCGGCGAGCGCCAGCACCGTGGCCGAATCAAGACCGCCGGAGACCAGCACCACGGCTTTCCCGCCGGCGTCAGTGTCCGCGGGCATCGTTCCACAGAAGCTTGTGCAGTTGCACCTGCAGGCGCACCGGCAAGCGGTCGGCGAGAATCCATTCGGCGAGATCGGTCGGATTCAGTTGCCCGTGACAGGGAGAAAACAGCACCTCGCCGATCCGGTCGAGCTTGTGTTCGGCGAGCTTTGCGCGACTCCATTCGTAATCGGCGCGGTCGCAGATCACGAACTTGATCTGATCTTTTTTCGCCAGCTGCGCGATGTTTTCGTACAGGTTGCGCTTTTCCTCCCCGGAACCGGGCGTTTTGAGATCCATCACGATACTCACCCGGGGATCGATACCGGCGACATCGAGCGCGCCGCCGGTCTCGAGCGACACTTCATAGCCCCGGTCGCACAGGGCGGTGAGCAGTTCGCGGCAAGGGCGTTGCGCCAGCGGCTCGCCGCCGGTGACGGTGACATAACGCGGGGCATATTCGGCAACGCGGCGCAGGATATCGCCGAACTCCAGCCACTGTCCGCCGTAGAAGGCATATTCCGTATCGCAGTAGGAACAGCGTAGCGGGCAGCCGGTCAAGCGGATGAATACCGTGGGGCAACCTACCGTGCGCGCTTCACCCTGGAGAGAAAAGAATATTTCAGTGATGCGCAGCCGTTCTCCGGCGGAAGACACCGGCCGGGTGTTTGCGGTCGTTGTGTCGGTCTGTGACACAAGTTAACGCTTCTCTTTTTTCATTTTCGCCAGGCGCTGTTCCGCCGATTTCGCCGCCGGCGTACCGGGATAGCGCGCCATCACCTGATTGAGACTCTCGCGCGCCTTGGCCGATTCACCCAGCTCATAATGGCTGTAACCGGTTTTCAGCATCGCATCCGGTACCTTCGGGCTTTTCGGATGATCGCTCATGAGCTTGCCGAATGCCTCCAGCGCCTGACGGTAATTGCGCGCCACGTAATACGCCTCGCCCAGCCAGTAGCGGGCGTTGTCATGCAACGCGCTTTGCGGATATTTTGCAATGAACTCGCGAAACCCCTTGGCCGCGCGTTCATAGAAACCCTGCTTCATCAGGTTGAACGCCGCGTCATAATCCTGCTGCTCCTGCGCCGAACCGGCCGACGCCGCTGAACCTGGCGCGACGGGAGCGGTACTGGCATCGGGTGAAGCAGCCGCGGTGCCACGGCGTTCCAGCTCACTGACCCGCCGGTCGATATCGGCGAGCAATTCGCGCTGGCGTGCCTTCAGGCGCTCGATCTCGTTCGCCTGCACCTCTACCTGGCCACGCAGGTTCCGCGCCTCCGTCTGCAGCGTCTCCAGCTGCTGCAGCAGATCGGCGAGTGCCTCACGCGAAGGGGCAGGCGATGCCGGCGTTCCCCCAACCCCGAGTTCCACCACCGGCGGCAGGTTCGGACGGGACCCCTCTGCCGCGCCGGCAACCGGGGCTGCCGGCGTGAGCAGGATGGCCAGCAACGCCCCGCCACCCCACGCGCTGAAACGCCGGGGGAAACGCATCGTCGTTATTTGTAGGCTATTTCAGCGCGCCGGTTCTGGCGCCAGCAGGACTCGTTATGTTCCTGGCACAGCGGCTTCTCTTCGCCATAGGACACCGTCTTGATGCGGTTGCCGGCCACGCCCAGCACCTTCATCATCCGCTCGACCGCTTGCGCGCGGCGCTCGCCGAGGGCCAGGTTGTACTCGCGCGTGCCGCGCTCGTCGCAGTTACCCTCGAGACTCAGCTTGATCTGCGGATTGGCCACGAGATTGGCGGCATGCGCCTCGATGATGGCACGCGCCTCGTCATCGATGGTGCTGCTGTCAAAAGCGAAATACACGCGGCGCTGGGCCAGCAGTTCGGCGCGGCGCTGCTTTTCCCGATCGGAAAGCGAGGCACCGGCGGCGGATTTGTCGGTCGCCGGCGCGGTCTGCGCCGACGCGGCGCCTTTTTCGTCACCGGCGGTGGGCTTGGTCGCCTCCTCGCCGGCGCAACCGGCCAAGGCAAAGGCAAAGGCGATGAGCAAGGATGCGGCGAGATGTTTCCTTTTCTTCATGTTTCACTCCTTATATTGCAGTTCACGGTTGTAAGGCGACCAGGCGGGCTCGCGTATATCGCCCTCCTCGAATTTAAACAGCTGGCGCACACGCCCGTCAGCGGAGGCCGAAGCCAGTACCCCCCGCCCCCGGACCTCGGTGGCATAGATAATCATACGCCCATTGGGGGCAAAACTGGGCGATTCGTCGAGCGAAGTATCGGTCAGCACCTGCTGCGTCCTGTTGTCGAGGCGCATGACGGCGATACGATAACCGCTCTGGCTGCGGCTGACAAACGTAATCGATTTGCCGTCCGCCGCGAATGAGGAGCGTGCATTGTAATCGCCCTCGAAGGTCAGGCGCTCGGCCGACCCGCCGGAGGCGTTCATGCGATAGATCTGCGGCGATCCGGCGCGGTCCGAAGTAAAAATTATATCACGCCCGTCGGGCGACCAGGAAGGCTCGGTGTCGATGGCCGGGTCGAATGTCAGCCGCTTCAGCGCCCGTGAGTTGAGAAGCATCACGTAAATTTCTGCATTACCATCCCGTGACAGGGTCAACGCCAGCCGGGTGCCGTCGGGCGACCAGGCCGGCGCGCTGTTGATGCCGGTGAATTCAGCCAGCAATTCGCGGCGCCCGTCCGTCAGGTTCTGGACATACACCTTCGAGCGCTTGTCTTCGAATGAAACATAAGCCAGACGATTACCGTCGGGCGACCACGCCGGCGACATCAGCGGCTCGGCGGAGCGCACCACCGTCTGGGCGTTGAAGCCGTCGGAATCCGCCACTTGCAGCTTGTAGACCGGCAGTCCTCTGGGTGGCTCCTCGCGCGTGACATAGGCGATGCGGGTACTGAAGGCGCCGGGCTCGCCGGTGATTTTTTCGTAGATGATGTCGCTGATCTGATGCGCCACCGAACGCAACAGATCGGCGCTGACGTTGTAGCGGAAACCGGCGATCTGGGTCTGCTTGAAAACATCGTAGAGCCGGAACTGCACCTGAAACTTGCCCGGCGCCGCCAGACGCACGCTGCCGATCGTCAACGCCTCGGCCTTGAGGATGCGCCAATCCTTGAACACCACGTCCTTGTCCTCGTGCGGCGTGGAAATAAAATCCTTGCGGGGCAGCACGGCAAACCGCCCGCTGCGCGCGAGATCGGCTTCCACGATGTCGGAAACATTCTGCGCCGGCTTGATCGGCCCTTCCCAGCTGAACGGCACGATGGCAATGGGCGTGCCGGTGTCCACGCCGCGCGTGATTTCAATGGTCAGCACCGCACGGGCGCTGAAAGACCACAGCAGTATTCCCGTCACGGCAATCCATTTTAAGGAAAATTGCATTATTTTTTCAGCTCCTTGTCCGGATCAAATACAAACTCGATTTCACGAAAATTATCGAACAAAGCCGGGTCCTCCGGCAACGGCAACGGCGCGGCCTTGTGCACCGCGTTTTCCACTGAACGGTCGAATCTCTCGTTGCCGCTGGAAGTCACCACGTCAGCCGAAAGCACCTCGCCACCCGGCGTGAGACGTACACGCACCACGCATTTCAGCCCTTTGGCGTTACCGACCGGACTATTCCAGCTGCGGCTGACCCGTTGCCGGATCAGCGGAATGTACTTGTCGACGATGGTGGCCGCACGCACTGCTTTCGCGGCGTCAGCACGCTGTTTTTCCTCCGCCGCCAGCTGCTCCTGCGTCGACTGTTCGGTAAGCTTCTGCCGTCGCTTGTCTTCATTCTTGCGCTCGAGCTCGGCGGCGCGTTTCTGTTTTTCCTTTTCCTCGGCTTCGTTCTTCTTGCGCTCCACGACGAGACGCTGCTGCGCCTGTTCCTCATCCTGCTTTTTCTTCAACTCCGCTTGACGGCGTTTTTCCGCCTCGGCTTTCTTGCGCGCCTCTTCCTCTTCCTGGGCGCGGTTGTCCACCGGCTCGGGCTTGCGCGCTTTCTGCTCCGGCACGGCCACGGCCTGTATCACCTGGTCGGTGGAAGGGGCCATGCTCCAGC
>JBBTKS010000149.1:0-7363 GCA_038058885.1 Pseudomonadota bacterium | reverse complement strand
GCTCAACATCTACGGCTTCGGCGACTGGATCGGCCCGCCGCTGAAGGGCGTGCCGCCGCGTCCGGTCGCGACGCCGCCGGGCGCGGCACCCGCACCCGCGGCCGGCGGGCCGGTGGCTGCGCCGTAGGGGGCGCCGTGGTGCGCAGGCGCCGACCAGCCCGACACACCCAGGTGTTGACGTGCCTGCTCATGGCAGCGTTGGGACTGGCGAGCGGCTGCAGTATCGAGACGCGCCACAAGATGCTCACGTTTTTTTTCACCGGCGTGCCCGCGCCGGGCGAGGAACAGGTCAAGGCGCAGGAAGCTTCGATACCGGCCGAGACGACGCTGGCGAGAAAGCGGATGCGTCGCGAGTTCTTCCAGGAGCCACCGTTTTTTACCCACGGTCCATACGGTGCCGGGCAGTGCGAGAAGTGCCACGCCTTAGCCGCCTCCAAGCCGTTTCGCGCCGAGGCGGCCGAGGCAACCAAGGCGGCGGCCGTTCCCGACCGCAAGAGCATCGGGCCGCGGCTGGCGGTGCCGCTGAAGGAGCTGTGCCTCACCTGTCACGGCGACAAGGCGCATACGGTGGCGCAGGCACAAGGGCTGTGGATGCACGGGCCGGTGGCCAATGGCTGGTGTGTCGCGTGCCACAGTCCGCATCGAGCGGCGCGCGAGTACATGCTGCTGGGCAAGAATACCGTCGAGCTTTGCAGCGGCTGTCACCGGAAACCGGATCTGCTCCAGACCGCCGCGCACCAGAAAGAGCCCGAGGCCGACTGCCTGGCCTGCCACAACCCGCACGTGGGCAAGAACGCCTTCTTGCTCAAGGCGGAGCACGACGAGTGGCGGGTCTATGGAGAAGGGGGTTGAGTGCCGATGACCTGGTCTAGGCATTCTTACTATTATGAAAACCTCAGCGAGCAAACCGGTACGGAGGGTTAGTGTTTTGACCGTGGCAACTGTGCTCCTTTCCCTGAGCCGGCCGGGCCATTGTCAGTGGCCGCTGTTCTACGTGGAGCGCCCGACGGCCACGCTCGACCTCGGGTACGAGGTCGATCAGGAGAAACGCAAGGGCCCGTTCATCGACCAGACCAAGGACACCGCCACGGCGCGGCAGAAACTCGATATCCGCTCGCGCGGCTATGTGTATCATCCGGCGTTGCTGGTCTACAGCATCGGTCTCAAGCCCGAGTTCAAGCAGCAGGACACCAAGACGACCGGCGGATTCGTCCAGGAGGATGACTCAAAGTTCCTCGGCTACTTTGTGGACACGACCTTTCTGCAGTTAAAGCCCTATACGCTGAATCTGTTTACCAGCAAGGAACGGGGCGAGTTCCGCAGCAGCCTCGCGCCGGACGTGGCCACGGAGTCGAGCCTGAACCGCGGCCGGCTGCAGATCAAGGATCCGACGCTGCCGACCACGGTCACGCTGGAAAGTCGCGAGAGCCGTTTCGAGAACTTTTTCAGCAGCTTCGAGAAGGCCGACACGGCGCGTCTCGAGTCGAGCCACAAGACCGACGCCAGCCGAACCTCGTTCAAGACCGAATCGGTGCAGCAGACTCGCCGCGTCGGCGCGAGCGGCTTCACTACCGACCGCAGCGACACCAGCATCGGCAATATCTACACCCCGAGCCGCCGGCAGACCCTCACTTCGAGCGCGCGGTATGGCAAGAGCAGCTCGGAGCTGTTCGATTTCACCAACACCAACGCCTCGGGCAGGCTCGCGCTGCGCCACACCGAACGGTTCAACACGTACTACGAACTGCGCCTGGACAAGCACGACGAGAAGAATTTCTTCTCCGACAGCCGCACGGTTTCGGCCGGGCTGTCGCACCTGCTGTACGAGAATCTGACGACCAACCTGAGCGCTTATCGCACGCGCAACGAGGTGAACACGGGCGACCTCGACAGCTACGGCGCGAACCTGAACTTTCTCTATCGCCGGCGCATCCCCTGGGGCCATCTCACGGTCAACCTGGGCCACAGCGAGCGCATCGAGGACGACCGGCGTAGCAACGCCCTCACCGAGGTGCGCAACGAGGCGCTGACATTGAGTGGCACGACGCCGGTCTTGTTGGCCAACACCAATCTGGACGTTGCTTCCATCGTGGTGACGAATGCGGCGGAGACGATCATCTATGTCGAAAATGTCGATTACGTGTTGTCAGTCGTTGGCAGCTCCGTGGCGATCGCGCGCGCGCCCTTCGGCGGCATCGCCGACGGCCAGCAGGTGCTGGCGGATTACCGCTATCAGTCGCTGCCGCCGGCCAAAACCGCGGTCACGGCCAACAGCTTCGGATTCGATCTCTCGCTGTGGTCGTCGCTGCGGTTCTACTATCAGCGCAGCCGCTCGGAACAGACGCTGCTCTCCGGCACGCGCCCCTTCGAGCCCTTCGACGACACCATCGAGCGCGTCGGCGGAGAACTCAGCTGGAAGTGGAGCACCACGCGCGTGGAGTACGAGGACCGCGACACGACGCGCACACCCATGGAGCGCTGGATGGTTCAGGAGGTATTGAGCTTCCGGCCGAGTCACGATCTGTCCCTCGGTTTTTCCGCGGATTACAGCGAGCTGACGCTGAAGGAAACCGGGGACGTTACCGAGAGCACCGGCGCGCGCGCGAATCTCGGCTGGCGCGTGAGCCCGACGGCGCGGTTCTCGCTTGAGGCGCTCACCCAGCGAAGCCGGGGCCGGGTCCAGGACACCGAGCGCGAGGGCGTGACGGCGGTGTACGAGTGGGCCTACGGGGCCTGGCAATCGAGCCTGCGCTATCTGTTCCTGGACGAGTTCAACGGCCTCACCGGCGATGCGCGTGAGCGGCAAACCATCCTGTTCCAGATCAGGCGGGAGTTCCAATGAGGAGGCGACAGTGGGGCGGACCCATCTAATAAGTCTCGGCGCGGGCGGCGCCCTGCTGGCGGGGCTCCTCGCCGGCTGCGCGACGCCGGCGCCGGTCAGTGCGCCGACGCCGGTCGTTGAGCGAGTCTGGCCCAGGCCCCCGGAGGCGCCGCGCATCCGATTGCTCCAGGTCATCACCGCCCCGGAGGACGTGGGCATACGGCCGGGCGCCTTCCGGCGCTTCCTCAACTTCCTGAAAGGCGAGGCAGCGACGCGCATCCGGCGCCCGCACGGGCTGGAGGCGGATGCCGCGGGCCGGCTCTACGTGATCGATACCCATTACCGCTTGGTCCACGTTTTCAATTCCGCCGGCGCGCGCTATTACCGCTTCCCCGCGCCGCCCGTCGACGGCTTCGATCAGCCGATCAACCTCGCGCTCGGCGCGAACGGACGCGTCTACGTTTCCGATTCCGCCGCCGGCCGGGTGCACGTCTTCGCCGAGCACGGCGAAAAGTACCTGACGAGCTTCGGCGGCCCGCCGCTCAAGCGTCCGACCGGACTGGCCTATCGCGCCGCGGCGAACGAACTGCTGGTGGTCGATACCCTGGCCTCGCAACTCCTGGTGTACGACGCCGACAATCTCACGCTCAAGCGCACGGTGGGCCGGGACACGAAGGGCCCGGACGGGTTTCACTATCCCACCGACATCGCCCTCGCCCGCGACGGGACCGTCTACGTGACCGATGCGCTCAATTTCCGCATCCAAGTGCTGAGCGCGGATCTGCGTTTCCTCAGGACCTTCGGCGCCGCCGGGGACAATCCGGGCCATTTCTCCCGACCCAAGGGTGTGGCCGTCGACAGCGACGGGCATGTCTATGTCGTCGATGCGCTGTTCGACAACGTCCAGATCTTCGACCGCGACGGCCGGTTGCTGCTTGCCTTCGGCTCGCCCGGCGCCGCCGCCGGCGAACTGTGGCTGCCCAGCGCGATTTCGATCGACGCGCAGGACCGCATCTACGTTTCCGATACGTACAACCAGCGCATCCAGGTGTTCCAGTACCTGCGCGCCGCGGAGGGGCGGCCATGAGATCCAGGGGCGCCCTCCTGCTGCTGGCGACCGCGGCGTTGGTGCTCGCGGCGGCGCGGCTGTGGGGCGCGGGCATCGTCGACACCCGGCACAACCTGTCCGTGACCGGGCCGGGCCCGATCAAGTCCACGACCGAGCAAGAGCTGTGCATCTTCTGTCATACCCCGCACATGGCGCGCCGCGACATTCCGTATCTCTGGAACCGCGCGGACTCGACCGTCAGTTACACGACCTACGAGAGCTCCACCCTCTACGCCAGCGTCGGCCAACCCTCCGGGGCGTCGAAGATGTGCCTGAGCTGCCACGACGGCACCATCGCCCTCGGGGAGCTGCTGACGCGCGCGGCGGAGATTCCTTTTGTCGGCGGCATCCGTTTCCTGCCCCCCGGCGCAACGCTTCTCGGCACCAACATCTCCGACGACCACCCGGTATCGTTCCGCTACGATGGGGCACTCGCGGCCGCCAAGGGCGAGTTCGTCGCGCCGTCGTCGCTGACCGGCGCGGTGCGCCTGGACAAAGAGGGACTGTTACAGTGCACCGCCTGTCACAATCCGCACGACGATGCCAACGGCAAATTCTTGGTGGTGCCGAACAACTTCACGGCCCTGTGCACCGCCTGCCACGACCGCACCAACTGGCCCACGGGCAGCCACGCCACTTCCAGCGCCACCTGGAGCGGCGCCGGCGTCAACCCCTGGCCGCATACCCCGTACACGAACGTCGCGGAGAACGGTTGCGAGAACTGCCACCGGCCGCACACCGCGGGCGGGCGCGCGCGGCTGCTCAATTACACCTTCGAGGAGGACAACTGCCTCGTGTGCCACCAAGGCAACGTGGCGGCGAAGAACCTCGAGGCCGAGCTGTTGAAGCCGTACCGGCATTCGGTGCAGGACTACACCGGCGTGCACGACCCGGCGGAGAACTTCACCGGCGTGGTCACGAAGCACGTGGAATGCGTCGACTGCCACAATCCGCACCAGGCCTTCGGCAGCCCCGCCAGCCCGCCCAATGTCCCCGGCGCGCTGCGCGGCGTCGCGGGCGTCACCGCCTCCGGCGCCCCGGTGGCGAATGCGACTTACACCTACGAGGTCTGCTTCAAGTGTCATGCGGACAACAACGTGCTGTCGTTCTCCGCGATCTCGCGCCAGCACCCGCAGATCAACACGCGCCTGGAGTTCGACCTCACCAACCCGTCGTACCATCCGGTCGAGGGGGTCGGGCGCAACCCGAACGTGCCGAGCCTGTTGCCGCCCTATACCGTGAACAGCATTATTTCCTGCGTCGACTGCCACAACAGCGACGACAGCCCCGCCGCCGGCGGCGCCGGCCCCGCCGGGCCGCACGGCTCGCGTAACCGCTTTTTGCTCGAGCGCAACTACACCGTCGCGGACAGCACCGTCGAGACGTCGTATGAATATGCCCTGTGCTACAAGTGCCATGACCGTAATATCCTGCTGAGCGATGCCAGCGGCTTTCCCCACAGCGACCATGTTGTCGGGGAGAAGGCGCCGTGCTCGGCCTGTCACGATCCCCACGGCGTCAGCGCAACCCAGGGCAACGCCGTCAACAACAGCCACCTGATCAACTTCAATCTCGACATCGTGCAGCCGAACATGAACGGCGCGCTGCGGTTCGAGGATCAGGGGACATTCCAGGGCCGCTGTTACCTCAACTGCCACAACGTGCAACATCAACCGAAAAATTATCCATAGGATGGCATCGGTTGCGCCGCCGCGCGTCCGCTACGTGCACAGCCTCACCGGACCGCATGATGTGGGAATCGTGAGACCGTGGTTTCAGCGAATGGCCGGGATTATTTTCGGTGAAAAACCTCGCATGAGTACCCAGAGTTTCGGGGGCCTGCTTGCCAGGAACTGCCGCGCTCAATTCCAGCCATGCATCCTGACCCGAACGTCGCGAAAAAAGGCCGCGACAAAGTATTTTCTTTTTGTCCAAATGAAGTGCAAAATATTGGCTGGCATCCCTGTATAACTCGCATAGGAGATAACTCAAGTGCCGCAATATAGAATTGTCGTGCTCTCAACCTCGCTTGCCGCTCTTTTCCTGATGGGGGTTTCGGCAGTCCACGCTGAAAACACCGCCCGTCCCGGCGGAGAAAAAACCGCTTCCTGCGAACAGTGTCATGGTCCCAAGGGATGTGCCCCGGTGCAGGGGCTCATACCCAAGCTTTGCGGACAGAACGCCGAGTATCTCGAGGCGCAGCTCCTGGAGTTCCAGGACGGCAGACGCCCGCAACCGATCATGCATGCGACGACAAATCTGTTGTCCAAGGATATTATCAAGCAGCTGGCCGGTTACTTTTCGAAAGTACCCTGTTCACAAAAATGAATCGTCAAAATACAAAAAGGGCCCGGGCATCGAGCCGGGCCCTTTTTGTCCGGCGTCCCGATTGCCGGACGCGCGGGTATCGCGCAACGCCGGTGATCGGGTAAATCCTGTTTTTGGATCAAACGCGCGGTCTGTCCCGGGTATTCAAATCATCTCCGCACGACGCATTCAAGCCGGTTTCCTGGCATAGAGCACGGCAAGGCTGAAATAATCGATGTGCCGTGAAAATGTCCCGGATCCGGGCCATGCGTTGAATAGCGGCGCCCGCCGTCGCTTCGCTCCCCCCGGGCACGGCGATTGATATAAATCAAGATTGATGTAAATCAACGATAGACGTTCACCGGTTCGATAAAGTACCTGTATCAAAATTAAGCTTGGCGTGCCGGAGTCGAATGCCCAAACACATTATCCGCCTGATCTTTCTTATCGGAATCCTCGGTGCCGCGATCCTTGGCGCCAGGGCCGTCTTCATCGATAAATCGTACGGCATCTACGGCCACTACCGCGCCGACGCGGTGGCCGAGATCGCCGCGGACGCGCCGATGTATCAAGGCGCGGCCTCTTGTCAGTCGTGTCACGGCGAGCGGTACGCCATGTGGCTCAAGGGCGTCCACAAGGCCGTTACCTGCGAGACCTGCCACGGCGCGTCCGCGAAGCATCCGTCCGCGCAATCCGCCGCGCCGCCCGCGCCCGTGGATCCGCGCATGCACGGCCGCATCGCCGCCGAGCGGTTGGATCATGTCAAGCTGGCGATTCCCGCCGACACGGTGAAACTTTGCACCCTCTGCCACGAGAAAATGCCGGGGCGGCCGGCGACGCAACGGCAAATTGAGGTAAGCCGTCACGTGGCGGGACAGCAATGCATCGTCTGTCATAACCCGCACTCCCCCAAGCTCGCCGCCGCCGGCGTTCCGCAGGCAGCGAAGCCGGGCGATGTTGCCGCGGGCCGGAAGAAGGCCGCGACCTGCACCGGTTGCCACGGCGCCGAAGGCGTCAGCCCCAATCCCGTGTGGCCGAGTCTCGCCGGTCAGCAGCGCGGGTATCTGGTCGGCGCATTGCGGGCCTACAAGACCGGGGCGCGCCGCGATCCCCTGATGACCGAACAG
>JBBTKS010000148.1:0-3670 GCA_038058885.1 Pseudomonadota bacterium | reverse complement strand
TTGGCAAAAAAGAACCCGGTACGCGGGGCCGGGTTCCTCAGTTGAAACGAACCAGGGATGGTTCAGGCTTCTTCGATTTTGACGGTGTGCCGCTTGGCGGCTTCCGCCTTGGGGAGTATCAGTTCCAGCATGCCATCCTTGAACGTCGCCTTGGCCTTGGTATCGTCCACCAGGCAAGGCAGATGAATGGTGCGGAGAAAATCCTCGCACCGGATCTCATGCCGGTAATACTCTCCCTCTTCCTCGCCTTCCTTTTCTTCCGCTTCCGCGCACCCGCGCAGGGTCACGGTTTCCGCCGTGCAGGAGATTTCGATGTCGTCCTTGCCGAAACCCGGCACGGCCGCCCGCACGACAAGTTCCGCGTCCCGATCGATGATATTCACTTGTGGCATCGCTCCTCCCCAGAACAGCCGCTCCGTGTGTAACGGCCGCATCCAGGACAACGGGAGCATCCTTTCCGCCAACTGCTCCATTTCCTCGAATACCCCGAGCGGGCGCATCGTTTCCCCGGTCCGTGTTTCAGGCACTCTCTTGACGGGAACAGTGGTTGCCATGATGCACCTCCTTTTCCGATGAGATAATGTCGGTTGTACTCTCAAATTTCGCCAACATTCCTATCATCGAACAATAATCACTATACTGACAAATAAAATAATTTCATTGATCCCCATCAAGCTAATAGGCATAACAGCGTTTTTTATTTCTTATAAGAAAAATCTATGATTCACGCACGCCTGATGCGAAAACACTGGTGAATTTTCGGGTTGCGCTCGAAGTCCTGCGGGATGGTTTTGCGGGTGATGTCCTCGACCGTGAGCGGTGACAACATCTCCCGATCGATTTTAAAACGGCGGAGATTGGTCGAGAAGACCAGAATACCATCCGGCTCGAGCAGCGCGGCGGCATCCGCAATGAGCGCCACGTGATCGCGCTGCACGTCGAACGTGTCATCCATGCGCTTCGAGCGCGAAAACGTCGGCGGGTCGAGGAAGATCAAACCGTAGCGCCGTGCGTGGTTTTGCTTGAGCCACACCAGCACGTCCGCCTGGATAAGCTCGTGGTTTTTCCCCCGCATCCCGTTCAGTTCGAAATTTCGCTGTGCCCAATCGAGATAGGTGTATGACATGTCCACGGTCGTGGTGGACGCCGCCCCGCCGAGCCCCGCGTGCACCGTGGCGGTGCCGGTGTAGCCGAAAAGATTGAGAAAGCGGTTCCCCCTGGCCAGTTCGCCCAGCAGCGCGCGCGTGGCGCGGTGGTCGAGAAACAGCCCGGTGTCGAGGTAGTCGGTGAAGTTCACGAGAAAACGGCACGGACCTTCGCGCACCTCGTGAAATGCGCCGGTCTCGTCGAGCTTTTCGTATTGCCCGCCGCCTTTCTGACGCCGCCGCACCTTGAAGAACATCTGTTCGCGCGGGATTTCGAGCATCAGCGGAATTACCCCGAGCGCGTGTTGCAGGCGCTGGCGCGCCTTGTCGGGATCGATAGTGTCCGGCGCTTCATATTCCTGCACATGCACGTAACGCCGGTCTGATTCGTACACGTCGACCGCCAGGTTGTATTCGTGCAGATCGGCGTCGTACAGGCGATAACAGGAAATTTCCTGGCGCCGCGCCCAGCGGCCGAAGTGCTGCAAGTCCTTGCGCAGACGGTTGGCGAACATCTCGGCGCTGGAACCGGGGCGGATTTCGAAAGGCTTGGCGACGCGCTCGCCGACGAAGTTTTCCGGCGTGATGTCGAAGTGCAGCAGTTTGCATTCAATCGCGCCGTTGTAGAGCGTGTGCATTTTTGTCGCACGCAGGCCCATGACCTTGCCCAATTCGGGATTGCCGGTGAACACGGCGGCGTGCCAGCCGGGGAAGCATGTCTTCAGTTGCGCGCCCAGTTCGGCATAGAGCGCCGGCATGTCGCCAGCTTCGCCGAGGCGCTCGCCATAGGGCGGATTGGCGACCACGAGGCCCGTTGGCGCTTCTTCTAGGGCGCAGGCGGAAAGCTCGCGTCGCTCGACGGCGACGAGATTGCCCAGTCCCGCGCGTTTGAGATTGTCGCGCGCGGAACGAATCGCGAGCGGGTCATGATCGTAGCCGTGAATCGGCGGTAATTTCTCGAGGCCGGCGTCGCGCCGGTTGTGCGCTTCCTCGATCAACTCCGACCAGATGGCGGCATCATGCTGTTTCCAGTTGAGAAAGCCGAAGTATTGGCGCGCCAGTCCCGGTGCGGCGTCGGCGGCGATCAGCGCTCCTTCGATCAACAGCGTTCCCGACCCGCACATGAGATCGACCAGCGCGCCGCCCTCATTGGCGATGCCGGGCCAGTGAGCCCGCATCAGGATGGCGGCGGCGAGGTTTTCCTTGAGCGGCGCCTCCACCGTCTGCGCGCGGTAGCCGCGCCGGTGCAGCGATTCGCCCGAGAGGTCGAGGCTGACCGTGGCTTCGTCGCGCAGCAGGTAGACATTGACCCGTACATCGGGCTGCGCCGTATCCACCGACGGGCGCGCGCCGAACTCCTCGCGCAACTGATCCACGATGGCATCCTTCACCTTGAGCGCGCCGTAGTGCGAATGGGTGATGGCCGATTGCGACGTGGTGAAATCCACCGCCAGCGTGCCCTCGGCTGCCAGATGCTCTTTCCAGGCGATGGTCCGGACGCCTTCATAGAGCGCCTCCGGCGAAGCGGCGGGAAAACTTTTGAGCGGCAACAGGATGCGGTTGGCGAGCCGCGACCACAGGCAGGCGCGGTAGGCGGTCGCGAGCGTGCCTTCAAACGTCACGCCGGCGCGGGTCTCGCGCACGCCTTCGGCGGCGAGTGCGCGCAACTCGTCGGCGAGCAGGGGTTCGATGCCCTTGGGACAGGTAGCGAAGAATTTGAGGGGTAAAGTCATGGAATGGGGCAGCATGTTACGTGCCCCGCGGTTCGCGGTAAATGAAAATGCTTGTGACCCTCTCGGGCGGGTATGATAATCCTTCCATCAACAGCTGATTCTGGGTGTTTGCTCATGGCGCGCATTGGCCTCGATCCGGAAGGCAAAATTGTCAACGAATGTTTCGCGCTGATCTATGCGCCGCGGCGCGCCCGTGACCGGTTTCCGGAGAATTGCGTGACGGTGGTGGACTCCGAAGTCGCCGCACTTTCAGGCGCCGATCCAACAAAGAAACTCTACCCCGCCCGCGTCATCGGGCCGTCGCGATCTTCGGAAGGCTTCCGGCTCTATTACCTGGTGTGCTGGCTTGATGGGGAAAGCTGATTCTCGATAGTCAGTTTTCGACAGGTTGACAACTATACGCTGTTAGCGTACGTTCATTTTATTATCTTCGTCGAACTCCCGGTGTTCACGCGCGTGGCCGCCGGTTTGTTCGACGATGACGCGTTACAAGGCATCCAGGAAATACTGCTGACCGACCCCGAGGCAGGCGACGTCATTCCCGGAGGCGGTGGTCTGCGCAAGCTGCGCGTGCCGCTCCCGGGTCGCGGCAAACGCGGCGGAGCAAGGGTGATTTACTACTGGTGGGCGCGACGGGAACATTGTTACCTCGTTTATGCCTATGCCAAGAACGACCAATCGGACCTCACGCGCGAACAGCTCAAGCAGTTGGCGCGCATTATGAAACAGGAGACACACGATGGATAAGAAGGCATTCGCGGAACTGGTTTCCAGCGTGCAGGACATGGGCCG
>JBBTKS010000147.1:0-8325 GCA_038058885.1 Pseudomonadota bacterium | reverse complement strand
ATCTGCTGCAAACAGAAGCCTGCCCGCACCTGATCCGTGTCTGGAATTATGTACCGAACATCAGCAGCACAGCCAACGGGCTGGAACGATATCAGCGCTTCTGCCTGGGCAGGCATCAGGCGTTTTCCGAACGCAACCAATTCTTTGAACATGACCTGCCAGCGGCCACCGCCATCGGAGTGCGTCAGGGAGATCTGCATATCCATTTTCTGGCTGCCCGGCATGCGGGGAAACAGATCGAAAACCCTCGTCAGGTAAGCGCCTTTCACTACCCACATTGCTATGGACCGCGCAGCCCGTCGTTCTCCCGCGCGATACTGAAGAAATGGAACGACAGTCACCATATTTACATCTCGGGAACGGCCAGCATCGTGGGACACGAGAGCCGCCACGAGGGAGATCTCGACAGGCAGTTGCGGGAAACCGTGCGCAATATCGAGTCATTGCTTGGCCACGCCGGAGAAACTTCGGAAACGCGGGTTGACTGCCTGAACACCCTCGCCAGCGTGAAAATCTACATTCGTCATCCCCACCACCTCAGCCTGGTGAAGGATTCCCTGGAACGGTACTTTCAGCGCGAGATACCCGCGATGTACTTGCAGGGAGATATCTGCCGCAGCGACCTTTTGCTCGAGATCGAGGCGATTTGTCATGTGCACGGCCGTTGACCGGTCTTGCATGGCCGTTATCGCCGGCCAGAAATTTTTTTGCCGAAGCGCGCCCGCATTTCTTGCGATGGCGGTTTTTTACCTCTGCTCCCCATCGCCGCTGGAGGCCGGCGAACCACGCGTCATCGATATCAGGCTGGGGATGTTATTACATCAAGCCCGACAAGATATCGGTGAAGGCGAACGAGACCGTGACACTGAACATCACCAACGAAGCCACCCTGATTCCGCACAACCTTGTCATTGAGGCTCCCGAGGCAGACATACACATCAAGGTTGACGTGTCTGCCGGGAAAAACGCGAGCGTCGCCCTGACTCCCGCCAAAACCGGCAGTTACGAAATGTCATGCGCCAAAAAACCGCCGTTTGGAAAATCGCATAAAGAAAAAGGAATGCACGGAATTCTGGAGGTCACGCCGTAGCAATACAAAGGCAAAGTCCACGGCGTCGCCTTGGCTGAATCCGGAGACGCCGTCGAGACTGTAAATACAAGGCGCTCTCGCGCCCACCACCGGCTAATGCAGCATGGCATGGGCCACGGAAATCACGATCACGCCGAACGCAATCAGCACGATCTGCTGCACGGTGGCGCTGAACTCGGGTCGCTTGTGCAGGCCGGGGATGAGGTCGGCCACGGCGATATAGATGAAACTCGACGCCGCGATGGCCAGCACGTACGGCACCGCTGCGTTGGCGAGCGACAGGGAAAAATAGGCGACCACGCCACCGATGACCGTCGTCAGGCTGGCCAGCATGTTGTAGACCAGCGCCTTACCACGGCTGAAGCCGCTGTGGAGCAGAATCGCGAAGTCGCCCAGCTCCTGCGGGATTTCGTGGGCAATGACCGCGATGCTCGTGACCACGCCGAGATGCACGTCGGTCAGGAACGCCGCCGCGATCAGTACCCCGTCCACCATATTATGGATACCGTCACCGATCAGGATCAGATTGCCGGTCGCCGCCTTGCGCACCTTGTCCATGTCCGGCACATGCGCTTCACAGTCTTCGGTGTGGCAGTGGCGCCAGATGACCATCTTCTCGAGCAAAAAGAAAACCAGAATACCGCAGAGCACCGTGAGCGTGACGGAGTGTGCGTCCACGCCCGGCACCTCGAAGGCGTGCGGCAGGATCGCGAGAAACGCCGCGCCGAGCAACGCGCCGATGGCGAAGCTGACCATCGGCGAAAGCATTCGCGCGCGGACACTCTCCGGCAGCAGCAGAAAAGCGCCGGCCGCCAGCACGCTCAATACGCCGCCCAGGGCGGTGAAAACAATAATCCAGAGAATCAGGGAATTCATTTTCAGGAACCGCGCGGCAGGAAAACCGGCATCATAGCCTAACGCGCGTTTTTATCCAGCCAGATCAGCGAGGCCATGCGCCCGCAATTGCCGTCGCGCCGATGCGAGAAAAAAAGATTACGTTCGCGCAACGTGCAGCGCAATCCACCGTAAACGGCATGCACGCCCTGCGCGCGCAACCGCCGCCGCGCAATATCGTAAAGATCGGCCAGCCAGTGTCCCTTGCGGTTTTGCACGGGCGTGAAGGATTCCTCCAGTTCGCGGTCCAGCCGGATGAACGTCTGCCGCACCTCGTCGCTGACTTCGTAGGCCGACGGACCGATGGCCGGACCGAGCCAGGCCAGCAGGTTGGCGGTCGGCAACTGGATCTTTCGCAGACCCTCTTCGACGATTCCCGCCGCCAGCCCGCGCCAGCCGGCATGCAGCACCCCGATGCGCGTGCTGCGCCGGTCGCATATAAAAATCGGCAGACAATCCGCCGTCAACACCGCGCAGACCACGCCGGGCGTACCGGTCACGCAACCGTCTGCTTCTTCGCGGGAACCGGCATCGAAAGCATCGATGACCCGTGAACCGTGCACCTGCGTCAGCCAGATCGGGTCGGCGGGAAGGCTCAAGACATCGCCCAGCAACGCGCGATTGCGGCGCACGATACCGGGTTCGTCGCCCACGAGGTTGCTGAGATTGAATGACGCATACGGCCCGACGCTGAATCCGCCATTGCGCGTCGTCGTCAGCGCCTTCACGTGCACCGGTGCCGGCCAGTCGGGGTAGACGAATTCGAGGGTATTGATCGCCGCCATCTTTGGTTTTTCTGTCCTGCTGGCGGGTGATATTACAAGGGATACCGGCGTGTCGCTACAGGCGAGACATTAATGTATTTAGTAGAACCTATCTCAAAAATACCCTGGCGCATAGTTCGTAGGGTGGGCATCGCCCACCAACACGGCTTTGCTGGCTGTCCGACGGTGAGCGGTGCTTCCAGCCCGAGGTGCAACCAAACCCGTTGCACCCGTTCGGCGGCACGAACACACGTTAAGTGTGTTCGTGGAAACTCCGCCTCACCCTACATAATTTTGAGATAGGTTCTAGTCATTTATTGTCGAATCGCCGGAGACGGCTCGACCAAAATGTCGATCGGCGGGTTACGGCGCTTCGCGCCTAACCCGCCCTACATTAAAGAATGGTGCGCTTCGCTATCGCTCAGCACACCCTATCGCTCAGCACACCCTACTGATGGCTCTTGGCATCCCATGCCAAGGCTTCCATCAATTTGCTCATGTCCTCCGGCACCGACGTCGCCCACTGCACCCGCTTCCCCGTTCCCGGATGAATCAATGAAAGCTTCAGCGCATGCAAGGCCTGGCGCTTGAAACAACGCAATTCGTTTTTCAAGCGCTCGCCCGCGCCGGCGGGAATTTTCAACCGCCCGCCGTACACCGGGTCGCCGACCACGGGATAATGCAGGTGCGCCATGTGCACGCGGATCTGGTGCGTGCGGCCGGATTCGAGATTCACCTGCACCAGCGTGTGCGCGCGGTATTTCTTCATCACCCGGTAATGACTCACGGCCGGTTTCCCCCGATCGCTCACCGCCATGCGCGTGCGTTGGGTTCGATGACGACCGATCGGCGCGTCGATCGTCCCGCCCGCCACCATGACACCGTTGACGATCGTGAGATATTCACGCTCGACGCTGTGCTCCTGAAGTTGTTCGATCAGGTGCCGGCGGGCGCGCTCGGTCTTCGCCACCACCATCAGGCCGGAGGTGTCCTTGTCGAGCCGGTGCACGATCCCGGCGCGCGGGAGCGCGGCCAGTGCCGGGGCATGATTCAGCAGGGCATTCAACAGGGTTCCCTCCGGATTGCCTGCGCCCGGATGCACCACTAATCCCGGCGGCTTGTTGATGACGAGGATATCGCCGTCTTCATGAACGATTTCGAGCGGTATCGCCTGCGCTTTCCAGTTGCCCTCCACCGGCGGCGGCACCAGGATTTCCACCGCGTCGCCCTCCTTGACCTTATCGCGCTTGCGCGGAACGCGGCCATTCAGCAGCACGCGGCCGTCCTCGATCCACTGCTGCAGCCGGGAACGCGTGATGTCGGCGAACAGCGCCGCCAGCGCCTGGTCGAGCCGCTGGCCGGCCAGTTCGGACGGGATCGGTGCCGACAGTTTTTTTTCCTGGTTCATGCCTGCCGCCGGCCTTTCCGGCGCTGCGAAATCGGGTTAAGCTGGCGCGACTTTATACGTTGTCTCGGGGTAAATCGAATCATGCGTCGCATCACCGGATTGATCGCCGTTCTTTTCATTGCGCTGTTTTTCGCCGGGTGCTCAGGCATCGACGACCCGACCAAGAATTGGTCGCCGGAGAAATTGTACAAGGAAGCCAAGGACCGGGTGGCGGACGGCGATTATGAAACCGGCATCAAGTATTTCGAGAGCCTGGAAGCGCGCTATCCCTATGGCCGCTACTCCGAGCAGGCGCAACTGGAAATCGCCTATGCCAACTACAAATACGACGAGCCGGCGCTCGCCATCGCCGCCGCCGACCGCTTCATCCGTCTGCACCCCACCCACCCGAACGTCGATTACGCCTATTACCTCAAGGGCCTGGTGAATTTCCACGGCGAAAAAGGCTTCGCCAACTGGCTTTTCGGCGCCAAAGACGATCTTTCCGATCGCGACCCCAAGGGCGCGCTCGAATCCTACAGCGCGTTCCGCGAAGTAGTGGAACGCTTTCCCAACAGCCGCTACGCCGAGGATGCCCGGCATCGCATGGCGTATCTGTTCGAGGCGCAGGCAAGATACGAAACCCAGGTGGCGCGTTTCTATTATGAGCGCAGCAGCTATGTCGCGGCGATCAACCGCAGCAAGTACGCGCTGGCAACTTATCCGCGCACGCCTTCCACTGAAGATGCCCTCGGCATCATGGCGCTGTCCTACAAGGCCATGGGCATGAACGATATGCTGAAGGACACCATGCGCGTGCTGACCAGGAACTTTCCGAACAGCCATTACATCGCCGAGGTCAACGCGTTGACGGCGAGCCGCTGAGCTGTTCCAGAGTGCGTCATCTCGCGCCTAAGATAAGGTCCGGATAATTCGATGTAGGGTGAGGCGGAGTTTTGATGCGCGCCATCCCTGGCGCGCACCCCTGCGGGGCGCGCTAAAGCGCGTCCAATTTCGCTCCCGGCGAAATTGTCGCCAATGTCCGGTGGACATTGGCGCCGCTGAACGGGTGCAACGGGTTTTGTTGCACCCTGGGCTGCAAGTCCCACGCACCATTTCGTCGATCGGTGCGCAGGGCGCACCCTACATTTTTTGAATTAATCAGAGGTTCCCTAATTAAATCGCTTCCGGTCCCTGCTCGCCGGTGCGAATACGGATCACCTGTTCGACGGTCGTTACGAATATTTTTCCATCGCCGATTTTTCCGGTGCGCGCGGCTTTCGTGATGGCCTCGATGCAGCGGTCCAGCATGTCGTCCGCGACCACGATTTCGATCTTCACCTTGGGCAGGAAATCCACGACGTATTCCGCGCCGCGGTAGAGTTCCGTGTGCCCCTTCTGCCGGCCGAACCCCTTGACCTCGGTCACGGTCAGACCCGTGACACCGGCTTCGGACAGGGCCTCGCGGACGTCGTCGAGCTTGAAGGGCTTGATGATGCAGTCGATTTTTTTCATTGTCGGAAACCTCGAGTCGTATGTCGGATGCCTGACATCTATTAAATACCACCTGCCGGGTCATTGCCACCGGGTTCATTTTTCGTATCGGCACCGTAGCCCGAGGTGATGGGGTAGCGCCGGTCGCGGCCGAAAGCGCGCGGCGTGATGCGCACGCCGGGCGCCGCCTGGCGGCGCTTGTATTCATTCCGGTCCACCATGCGCAACACCCGGCGTACAACGGCCTCGTCGAAGCCGGCGGCGATAATATCGTCCGCGGACTGGTCCAGTTCGACATAGCGTTCCAGGATCGGGTCGAGCACCGGATACGGCGGCAGGCTGTCCGTGTCCTTCTGGCCGGGCGCCAACTCGGCCGAGGGCGGGCGTTCGAACACGCGCCGGGGAATAACCGGCTTGATCTTGTTGCGGTATTCGGCCAGGCGGTATACCAGCATCTTGGGCACGTCCTTGATCGCGGCGAATCCGCCGGCCATGTCGCCGTAGAGCGTGGCATAGCCCACCGACATCTCGCTCTTGTTGCCGGTCGTCAGCACCATCTTGCGGGTCTTGTTCGAGATCGCCATGAGCAGCGTGCCACGGATGCGCGCCTGGATGTTCTCTTCGGTGGTATCCGGCTTCCGGCCCTTGAATTCCTCCTTGAGCGCAGCGAGAAACGACTCGAACATGGGTTCGATGGGAATGATGCCGTGTTTCACGCCCAGCGCCTCGGCCTGCGCGCGCGCATCGTCCAGACTCATCGAGGCGCTATAGCGCGAAGGCATCATCACAACCTCGACCCGCGGCGCGCCGATCGCATCCACCGCGAGACACAGCGTGAGCGCCGAATCGATGCCACCGGACAGGCCGATCACCGCCCCGGCAAAACCGTTCTTGCCGATATAATCGCGCACGCCCAGCACCAGCGCGGTATACACGCTTTCCTCCTCGGAAAGTTCCGGCATGATCGAGCCGGTAACGGGCGTGACCTGCCCCGCGGTGTCGACTTCGACGAGGTACAATCCCTCCACAAACGCCGGTACGCGCTGGGTCATTTCGCCCCGCCCGTCCACCACGAATGAATCGCCGTCAAACACCAGTTCGTCCTGGCCGCCGACGAGGTTCAGGTACACGATCGGCACGCCGTTGGCGCGCGCGCGGCGGGCGACGACGTCGAACCGCTCTTTTCCCTTGTTCTTGTGGAACGGCGAGGCGTTCAGATTGATCATGAGCTTCGCGCCGGCGTTCTGCGCCTGTTCCACCGGACCCAGTTCCCACACGTCCTCGCACAGAGTGATACCGGTGGGCACGCCCTGCAGGTCGATCACGCAGGGATTCACGCCCTCGGCGAAATAGCGCTTTTCGTCGAAGACGCCGTAGTTGGGAAGACGATGCTTGAAATAGGTCGCCGCCACCTTGCCGTCGCGCAGCAGCGACGCGGCATTAAAAAGTTTTCCATACTGTCGCTTGGGGTAACCGACGATGACATCGATCCCCGGGATTTGCTTCAGCATCCCGCCCAGCGCGAGTTCCACGCGCACCGAAAGATCGGGGCGCAGCAGCAGGTCCTCCGGCGGATAGCCGGTCAGCGCCAGTTCGGGAAAAACCACGACGTGCGCCTTGAGTTCGTCGCGCGCGCGCTTCGCCGCCGCGATCATCTTCGCGGCATTGCCCGGGACGTCGCCCACCAGCAGGTTCAGCTGCCCGAGGGCGATGCGCAGGCGCGAAGCCATGTCAGGTCAGCACTTCGCGCATGCGCGCGCCGATCTCCGCGGGCGAGCGCACGATGTGCACGCCGGCCGCCTGAAGCGCGCGGAACTTCTCCTCGGCCGTGCCCCTGCCGCCGGCGATCACCGCGCCGGCATGCCCCATGCGCTTGCCCTTGGGCGCGGTCACGCCGGCGATATACGCCACGACCGGCTTCTTGACGTGACTCTTAATATACGCGGCGGCGTCTTCCTCCGCCTGCCCGCCGATCTCGCCCACCATCACCACGCCGCGGGTGGCGGGATCGGCCTCGAACATCCGCAGGCAATCCACGAAATTGAGTCCCTGGATCGGGTCGCCGCCGATGCCGATGCAGGTGCTCTGGCCCAGTTCTTCCTGCGTGGTCTGGAACACGGCCTCGTAGGTCAGCGTGCCGGAACGGGAAACGATGCCGATGGCGCCCGGCTGGTGAATGGCGCCCGGCATGATGCCGATCTTGCATTCGCCCGGGGTGATGATGCCGGGGCAATTGGGGCCGATGAGCGAAATGCCGGGATACTGATGCAGCGCCGCCTTGACCTTGCGCATGTCGCGCACCGGGATGCCCTCGGTGATGCACACGATCACCCTGATGCCGGCCGCCGCCGCTTCCAGGATCGAGTCGGCGGCAAACGGCGCCGGCACGTAGATCACGGTCGCCTCGGCACCGGTGGTATGCACCGCCTCGCGCACGGTGTCGAACACAGGCAGATTCAGATGCGTCTGCCCGCCCTTGCCCGGCGTCACGCCGCCGACCATTTTCGTGCCGTAGGCAATCGCCTGCTCCGAGTGGAACGTGCCCTGCTTGCCGGTGAAGCCCTGGCAAATCACTTTGGTGTTTTTGTTGACGAGAATGCTCATTTAAAAACCCTGCTCACCGCAAAGACGCAAAGAAAACCTTTAGGGAACCTCTGATTAAGTCCGTTCGTGGTGAGCCTGTCGAACCACGAACG
>JBBTKS010000146.1:774-3821 GCA_038058885.1 Pseudomonadota bacterium | reverse complement strand
CGACCGCCAGCTTGGCGGCGTTGGTCAGGCTGTCCGCCGCGATGATCTTCAAATCGCTGCGCTTCAACAGCGCCCGCCCTATGCCCGCGTTGGTGCCTTCCAAACGGACCACCACGGGGATTTCTATGCCGACTTCCTTCACCGCCTTGATGATACCCTCGGCAATGAGATCGCAGCGCACGATGCCGCCGAAGATGTTCACCAGGATCGCCTTGACGTTCGCGTCCGACAGGATCAGTTTGAAGGCCTCGGCCACCTTGTCGGCCGTGGTGCCGCCGCCGACGTCGAGAAAGTTGGCCGGCGCGCCGCCGTGCAGCTTGATGAGGTCCATGGTCGCCATCGCGAGTCCGGCGCCGTTCACCATGCAGCCGATGTTTCCGTCGAGCGCGACATAACTCAGGCCGAACTCGCGCGCCTTGTGCTCCTTGGGATCGTCCTGCGAGGAGTCGTGCAGCTCTTCCAGCGCTTTTTGCCGGAACAGGGCGTTGTCGTCCACCTGGATTTTGGCGTCGAGCGCGATCAGGTCGGAGCCCGACGTCACCGCGAGCGGGTTGATCTCCACGAGGCTCAGGTCGCGCGCGCTGAACAGATGGAAGATGCCGAGCATCAGGCGCGAGAGCGCCGTCACCTGCCTGTCCTTCAGTCCGAGGGCGAAGCCGACCTCGCGGCATTGATACGCCTGCAGGCCGGCGATGGGGTCCGCCACCACCTTGATGATTTTATCCGGATGCCGGGCGGCGATTTCCTCGATGTCCATGCCGCCGGCGCGCGAGGCGATGAACACGACGCGCTCCAGCGCGCGGTCCACCAGGCAGGCCAAGTAATACTCGTGCATCACCACGCACGGCTGCTCGATCAGCAAGCGGTCGACCGGCTGCCCGCCCGGACCGGTCTGATGCGTCACCAGCCTCGTCCCAAGCAGGCTGTCGGCCACCTTCTCGAGCGCACTGTGGCCGATGACCTTCTTCACGCCCCCGGCCTTGCCGCGCCCACCGCCGTGGATCTGCGCCTTCACGACCCAGGTGTCCCCGCCGAGTTCGTCGGCAACTTCCATGGCTTCGTTGACGGAAAACGCCGGCTTGCCCGGGGGAACCGGAATGCCAAATTCCGCCAGCAGAGCCTTGGCCTGATATTCGTGCAGATTCATAGACGTGTCGTTGTTATTCGCCCTCACCCCATCCCTTTCCCGCGAAGCGGGGGACAGGCAGGTTGTCATTTTGGCTTGGCGGGGAATGTACCATATCCTGCCGGGCGCGCGCTTATTCGTAGCGCAGGGCGACGATCGGGTTGAGGCCGGCGGCCTTGCGCGCCGGATAGATGCCGAACAGGATGCCGATGCCGGCCGAGAACAGGAACGCCAGCAGCACGGCATCCACGGTTATCGCGGCCGTCCAGCCGGCGAAACGCGACATGAGTACCGTGATCAGCCAGCCCAGGGCGATGCCGGCCAGTCCGCCGGTCACGCTCACCACCACGGTCTCCGCCAGAAACTGCGAAAGGATATCGCGCCGGCGGGCGCCCACGGCCTTGCGCAGGCCGATCTCGCGCGTGCGCTCCGTAACCGATACCAGCATGATGTTCATGATGCCGATGCCGCCCACCACCAGCGAAATCCCGGCGATGGCGGCCAGCAGCAGCGACATCGTGCGGCTGCTCTCCGTCATGGCCGCCCGGATGTCCGCCAGGTTACGAACTTCGAAGGCATCCTGACGCTGCGACGGAGGAATCCGGTGACGCGTAAACATGAACTCCCGCGTCGCTTCGCTGACGGGCTCAAGATCCTCGGAGCTGGCCGCTTCGATATCGATGTAATCCACGTAATTTTTCCCCAGCAGACGATACATCGCCGTCTGGACCGGAAGCACAATGATGTCGTCCTGATCGCGCCAGCTGGTCGCGCCCTTCTCCGGCAGCACGCCGATAATCTGGAAGTTGATCCGGTTGATCTTGATAAACTCGCCTACCGGATCCTGATCGCCGAAGAGTTCCCGCACCACCGTGAGACCCACCACCGCCAAACGTGAGCGCCGCTGGTTCTCCGCTTCCGTGAAAAAGCGGCCGATCCGGGGCTGCGCCGCGCGCATGCGCGCATACCCGGGGCCGGCTCCCAGTATCTGGGTGTTCCAGTTCTTGTTGCCATAGGTGACCCGTGCGCGGCCGGAAACCGAGGGGGAGACATCCTTGATGCCCGCGACGTTTTCCTTGATTGCCGCCACGTCATCGATGGTCAGCCGCGTCGCGGCCCCCGCTTCCTGGGCCACGCCGGCGATGCGAACCGCTCCTTGTCGCAAGACAAGCAGATTCGATCCCAGCGACGCGAGCTGGGTTTCGATGGCCTTCTGCGCGCCGCGCCCCAAGGCGAGCATCGCCACCACCGCGGCCACGCCGATCAGGATACCCAGCATCGAGAGCGCCGTGCGTACCTTGTTGGTGGCGAGCGTACGCAATCCCTGGTGCAGATGTTCGCCAACCTCCTTCAGAAACCAACGATCCGGCGGCCGTGGCGCCGGCGCGAGCCGGGGTGCGGCGTGCCCAAGCGGTCCCGTGCGCTCATCGGACTGAATCATGCCGTCGCGGACACGGATGCGCCGGCGCGCTTCGCGCGCGACTTCCTCTTCATGCGTGACGATGACGACGGTGATGCCCTCGCGGTTGAGATCCTTGAGGACGGTCAGGATTTCCTGTTGACTGGCGGTATCGAGATTACCGGTCGGTTCGTCGGCCAGGATGATCCGCGGCGCGTTGACCAGCGCACGCGCGATCGCCACGCGCTGCTGCTGACCGCCGGAGAGCTCGTTCGATTTGTGATGCACGCGGTCCTTGAGCCCCACCTGACCGAGCAGCGTTTCGGCCTGCGCCAGATCCAGATGGTGACGCGAGTACAGCAGCGGCATCGCCACGTTTTCGCCGGCGCTGATGCGCGGCAACAGATTGAACTGCTGAAAAACAAAGCCGATGGCTTCGCGGCGCAACACCGCCAGTTCGTCTTCCTCGAGGTGCGCCACCTCCTGGCCGAACAGCCGGTAGGACCCTGAATCGGGCACGTC
>JBBTKS010000146.1:0-764 GCA_038058885.1 Pseudomonadota bacterium | reverse complement strand
AGCAAGCCAATCACGTGCATCAGCGTGGATTTTCCCGAGCCGGAGGGACCGGTAATCGCCACGAAATCGCCGGGCTCGATCGTCAGCGAGATACCGCGCAGCGCCGCCACGCTGGTCTCGCCCATGCGGTAGGTTTTACAAATGTCCTTGAGTTCGATCATTCCCGCTGTGGATCACTTCTTTTTTCTGCCGAACGGCATGAGCGGACTCGAAGCCGCATCGGTCTGCGCGCCGGCACCGACACGCAGGACCAGCAACTTCTCGCCCTCGGTCACTCCTTCCAGGATCTCGGTGCGTTTGCCGTCGCTCAGGCCGGTCTTGATCTCCCTTTCGGCCGGGGTAACGTTTGAATTGGTCGACGGCAGTAATACATATAAATGATCGTCACGTGACTTTACCGCATCGCTCGGCACCAGCAGCGCGTTCTGGCGCCATTCCACCACAAAGCTCACGTTGGCGGTCATGCCGCTGCGCATGAAGGACGGTGTTTTCCCGGGCAATACATCCACCTCATAAGTCGTCACGTTGTTCACGGTTTTGGCGTCGTAAGCGACCTGATCCACGCGCCCCGCAAACGGGCGATCCGGATAGGCGTCCAGCGTGATATGCGCCGGCTGCCGCAGACGGATCTGCGCAATGTCGGTTTCATCCACCTGCGCCTTGACGGTGAGCAGGTCGGACATCACGAGCACCGCGTCGTTGCCGGTGAAGGTCTGGCCCGGTTCGATGTTGCGCAGAATCACGGTGCCGTTGATTGGCTTGCT
>JBBTKS010000145.1:0-2473 GCA_038058885.1 Pseudomonadota bacterium | reverse complement strand
GCGGCGCTCGACGGCGTGCCGGCCTGGGTTGAGCAGCATTTAAAGTAGGTTGGGGTAAGCGTAGCGAACCCCAACATGCCGACGAACAACGTTGGGGTTCGGCGCTTCACGCCTCACCCCAACCTACCTTATGGCTGTTTACTCCCGCTGAAAAAGCGGGTTTAATTCGCGCCCCAATTATTCAGGACGCGCCGCAGGCGCACCTGCTCCCCCTCTCCCCTTGCGGGAGAGGGCAAGGGGTGAGGGGAAAACCAGCAAGAAATAAAATCAGCATTCATGGCCTTGATCGTACAAAAATACGGCGGCACTTCCGTCGGCAACCCCGAGCGCATCCAGGCGGTCGCCGAGCGCGTCAAACGTTTCCGCGGACAGGGTCACGACATCGTGGTCGTGGTGTCGGCCATGAGTGGCGTGACCGACTCGCTCATCAAGCTCGCCAAGGGCGTGCACAGCGAGCCGCCGGCGCGCGAATTGGACGCGCTGCTCGCCACCGGCGAGCAGCAAACGATCGCGCTGCTGTCCATGGCGCTGGAAAAAATCGGTTGCCCGGCGCGTTCCTATACCGGATATCAGGCGCATATCCGCACCGACAGCGCTTTCGGCAAGGCGCGCATCACGCAGATCGACGAAAAACGCATACACGAGGACCTGAAGAAAGGCCTTGTGGTCGTGGTCGCCGGTTTCCAGGGCGTGGATGAGGACGGCAACATCACCACGCTCGGCCGCGGCGGTTCGGATACCACCGGTGTGGCGCTGGCGGCGGCGCTCAAGGCGGACGAATGCCAGATTTATACCGACGTGGACGGGGTGTATACCACCGATCCGCGCATTGTCCCGCAGGCCCGGCGGCTGGATCGCATTACCTTCGAGGAAATGCTCGAAATGGCGAGTCTCGGCTCCAAGGTATTGCAAATCCGATCGGTTGAATTCGCCGGCAAGTACCGGGTTCCGCTGCGCGTGCTGTCGTCCTTCGAAGAGGGGCCGGGCACGCTTATTACTTATGAGGAAAACGAAATGGAAGCGCCACTCATATCAGGCATTGCCTTCAACCGTGACGAGGCCAAGCTCACCATCCGCGGTGTGCCGGACAAGCCCGGTATCGCCGCGCATATCTTGGACGAGATCGGCAAGGTCAATATCAACGTGGACATGATCGTGCAGAACGTGGGCGCCGATGGCACCACCGACTTCACTTTCACGGTGCATCGCGGCGATTACAAAAAATCCATGGAAGTCCTCAAGCGTGTGTCGCAGGAATTGAAGGCGCGCGAAGTCAGCGGCGACGACAAGATCGTGAAGATCTCCGTGGTCGGCGTCGGCATGCGTTCGCATGCCGGGATTGCCGGCCAGATGTTCAAAACCCTGGCCGATGAAGGCATCAATATCCAGATGATTTCGACCTCGGAGATCAAGATTTCCGTGGTCGTCGAGGAAAAGTACCTGGAACTGGGGGTGCGCGCCCTGCACAGCGCCTTCGGTCTGGAAAAACCCAAGTAGTCCGCGCCTTAATCCCTCCCCAAGCTGGCACAGAAGCTGCATAGATACAGACAGACAGGCGAATACAGCCGGGTTTAAGGGGGGTTTCCCTCGTAATATCCGTAAGTTAGCTGACAGCCGGGCGGCGATGTGCCGACTTGGGCGGGTACAGCAGACGGCAAAAAATGCCATATCGCCCGTTGCTTTGGGATGGTTTGCCAAAAACCGTCATGAAGCCGCAAGGGGAATTGTGTTGAGGAGCCGGTTAAACCAGGGGTGGATGACCGGGCAAAGGGAAAAGGAACGTATGGAATCAAGTAATACTGAAAGGAGTGCAGGACAATGCTGATACTTACTCGACGCATTGGAGAGACCCTCAACATTGGCGACGATGTGCAGGTCACCGTGCTAGGCATCAAAGGCAATCAGGTCCGGATCGGCGTGGCCGCGCCGAAAGAGATCCCCGTTCATCGCGAGGAAATCTACGAACGCATCAAGAAAGAAAAAGAAGCCGGTGTGGTGCATCCCATGCCCGGCATGGCGCAGGGCGGCGGCAAAGGTTAGAACAACCGGGGTTTTTGCTTTACGTTATTTGAGTGCACAGGTATCCTTGCGGGCGCGTTTGCGCTTGCAAGGAGAGATGGCCGAGTGGCCGAAGGCGCGCCCCTGCTAAGGGCGTATGGGACAAAATCCCATCGAGGGTTCGAATCCCTCTCTCTCCGCCAGCTTTAGGAAAGGGGGCTTTAGCCCCCTTTCCTAAAGCTCGGTGTACGAAGCGGATTCGAACCCTCGATTCTCTTCGAATATCCAGTCCTCTGCCACGCCCGCGACCTGAAAATCACGGATGTATTTCACGTTTGACGCAACTAAAGCCGTTATAACGCTTTTTTTGCGGCGTCCCTGTCGAGTATAATCCCCGCCATTCACATCATGCTTTTGCGCGCGTAGCTCAGCTGGATAGAGTACCTGGCTACGTACCAGGTGGTCGGGAGTTCGA
>JBBTKS010000144.1:0-14861 GCA_038058885.1 Pseudomonadota bacterium | reverse complement strand
TTGATGAAGTAGGGCGAGAGATAGCCGCGGTCGAACTGCATGCCCTCGACGATCTCGAGCTCGTTGTCGAGACTCTGGCCCTCTTCCACCGTGATCACGCCTTCTTTGCCGACCTTCGCCATGGCATCGGCAATGATCTTGCCGATGGACTCATCGGCATTGGCGGAGATGGTGCCCACCTGGGCGATCTCCTTGGGGTCGGAGCAGGGTTTGGAGATTTTCTTGATCGCTTCGACCGCCGCCACCACGGCCTTGTCGATACCACGCTTGAGATCCATCGGGTTCATGCCCGCGGCCACGGACTTCAGGCCCTCGCGCAACATCGCCTGAGCCAGCACGGTGGCGGTGGTGGTGCCGTCGCCGGCGACGTCGGAGGTCTTGGAAGCGACCTCTTTCACCATCTGCGCGCCCATGTTTTCGTATCTGTCTTTAAGCTCGATTTCCTTGGCGACGCTGACACCGTCTTTCGTGACCGTCGGGGCACCGAAGGATTTCTCCAGCACCACGTTGCGGCCCTTGGGACCGAGCGTGATTTTGACCGCGTCGGCCAGGATGTTGACGCCGCGCAGCATGCGCGTGCGGGCGTGATCGCCGAATAGAACGTCTTTAGCTGCCATGTGTATTTCCTCTCTGAATTCGTTCGGTTGGTTACTTCTCGACGACGCCCATGATGTCTTCTTCGCGCATCACGAGCAGCTCTTCATTGTCGATCCTGACTTCGGTTCCGGAGTACTTGCCGAAAAGGATCTTGTCGCCGACCTTGACGTCGAGCGGACGGAGCTTGCCGTCCTCGAGAATCTTGCCGTGCCCCACGGCGACGACTTCGCCCTGGATCGGTTATTCCATGGCGGTATCGGGAATAACGATGCCTCCGGGTGATTTACGCTCTTCTTCCAGGCGGCGCACGATCACGCGGTCGTGAAGCGGACGGATTTTCACGGATGGTTCTCCTTTGGACTGGGGTTGTACACTCATGCTGTGCTCCTTGTTTGACTCTTTTCCTGTGCGACTGGCACTTGGGTAAAGTGTTGAAAATCGGGGTTAAGAGGACTGTTAGCACTCTTATCAAGCGAGTGCTAATAATAAACGGCTGCTAAATCTTGTCAACCCCGGTACTCGGGTATTCAGTTGTCGTTCGCCATTCAAAGTTTCCAGCTTTGCCATTTAGAACAAGCCGCGACCAAACAACCTGTTTTTATGGGGCATACAATAATGCTTGATATTTACATAATAGTTACCATATTAGGTAACTAATTACGAAATATTTAATATATTTACCTTTATAGGTACTATATAGATTACCTTGTAGAATATTTATATGCTATTGTAAGTGTATAGTTTACCTTGTATTGCATTTCTATTCCCTCTGCTGCGAGCTATTTGCCTATGGATCGAGACGAAACTGAGCGATTGCTGCGTTTGATTATCGAGACGGGAGCCAGCCGTGACCTGCGCGAGAAAGACATCCTGAGCCGCGCAGGTCTGGGGAAAACTACGCTCTCCAAGATCAAGAAGGCCGGCGACACCAAGATATCGACGCTATCCCGTCTGGCGAAGGCCGTGGGACTGCGTTTGACGCTGGCCCCCAACAATCCGACCCTGGATCAACTGCTGAACCGCGAGTTGTTTTCAAGCAAACAATCCGCCCACCCATGACGGAGCAACGCTCGGAGTAAGCCGTGGCGACCGATCGTGAAGCCGTCGTCTGGACGCGCGCCGGCACATCCCCCATCAAAATGGGACGGCTGTTGGTCACGGATACCCAATGCCGTTTCACCTACGACGCTGACTTCCTGCACGCCGGGCTTCCGGGTCTGGGCGTGCTCTATCCTCCCGAATTCGTCGGCATGACGACGATCGTCTGGGATCGCGCTTCGTATTTCGATCTCCTGCCGCCACTGCAGTCGCTGATCCCGCCACAAGGCGAGGCCAACTTCCAGCGCCGTCTGGTGCTCGCTTATCTCGAACAGCAAGGCCTCAAGCCGGCACCGGGCTTCGACAGCGACTGGGAGATCCTGATGGTGTCCGGGCATGGCGGCATCGGGCATCTCGATGTGTTCCCCAGTGATGCAAAGGCCACCGAGTGGTGTGGCAATAAGGTGACACCAGCGCTTTTCAGAATCACGGAGGACTTCGGTTTTTCCTTGAAGGAACTCCTCACGTGGATGGACGGGGATGCCGAGGGGATCATCGGGGCGCTCGGCCCGACCCCCACGGTCGGCGGCGCGATCCCGAAGCTGCTGCTGTCAATTCGTGACACCGGATGGGACAGTTGGATCGCGTTACCCCGCAAAGGGCCAACGGAGGGGCGCACGGATATTCTCCTCAAGCTTGGCAGAGATATCTATCCCGGCATCACCGCGCTCGAGGCGCTCACGCTGGATATCCACCGCGAAGCCGGGTTCGAGGTTCCGCGTCACTGGACCAGTGTCATCAATGGGATTCCGGCCATCGCCATCGAGCGCTATGACCGAACGACGCAAGGGCGACCGATCTTTACCGAGTCCCTCTACTCGATCATGGCTGTGGGTGACAAGCGCATCACCCACCACTACAGCAGTTCATACGATGACATCGGACGGGCGATTGATATCTCTCCGCTACCGATCTTTATGGACCCCCAAGAGGCCAAGAAATATCTCCTGAAACGCCTGCTGATGGCGTTCGCCACCGGCAACGGCGACCTGCATCTGGAGAATCTCTCCGTGATTCGCCGTGATAACAAGATTGTGTTTTCACCGGTTTACGATCCCACTCCGATGCGGGCGTACAGCCGCCACGACCTGTTATCCGTGATGCCCTTTGGCGGCTATGGCGACGTCGACGAACATGAGCGGCCGATCCATCTGCCGGAAGCCATCCGGCGCCTGGCGAAAACACTGGCCATCTCCAAAGCTTCTCTGCGCGGCATGATCGAGGAGGTGCTGAGTGTCACCGATAATTATCTCGATCGTGTTTTCGGGCTCACGGAATTGCCCGAACCGAACAAGCAACAGCTTAAGAAAGTCGTTGCGCCCGTACGCATGGATTTATCCAAAGTGTGATGCGTATATTTGCAATCGGAAGCGCCCGTTGTGCCGCGGCCCACGGCATGCGCGACGGACATCCAGGCCCCCTCGCGCCTTCGGTCTTGCGGCGTCAGGCGCTCAGTCCACCCGTCGGGATTTGCCTTCCAGGGGGGTACGACCGGGCTTGTCCGTCCCTGGGGGGTGGTGTGCAACGCTGCCTTCCACGCGGATATGGCGCAGGTACAGCCGGATGATTCCCCGGCGCAGGGGCGGAATCAGCAGCACAAAGGCGGCGCTGTCGGTCAAAAAACCGGGGATGACCAGCAGCACGCCGGCCGCCAGCAAGGCCAGGCCCTCCAGCATCCCGAGCGCCGGCGATTCACCCCGCGCCACCATGGCCTGGACGCGCGTGGCGGTGGCAAGGCCCTGGCGGCGGACCAGCCACACACCGACCACGGCGCTGACCACCACCAGCAAGACAGTCATGCCGGCCCCGATGCGGGACCCGACCTGGATGAAGACCGCGATCTCGGCCACCGGCACCAGCAGGAACAGAATCATGAACATGAAAATAGGGCCCTGTACCATCGTAAACCCGCAGCATAACTGCTCAGCCCTTGCGTCGCATCCGGGGCGGGGCGGCGTCAGTTTCGCTACAATGAATAAACACCGCTCCCGCGCCGTCACTGGACGGGATCGGAACACCCAATATAATGAAACGACACAGCTACCAGCTGGTTCTCACGACCTGCCCCGATGCCGCGGCGGCGGAACGCATCGCGCACGCGCTTGTCAGCGAGCGGCTGGCTGCCTGCGTCAACATCCTGCCCATCGCCAAATCCATCTACCTGTGGAAAGGCAAGGTGGAATCCGCCGCCGAGCAATTGCTGGTGATCAAGTCCATGGCACGCGCCTACCGCGCGATCCAGAAGCGGATCCTCGAACTGCATCCCTATGAACTTCCCGAGGTGATCGCGGTCCCTGTTGCGGACGGCTACCCCGACTACCTCGCCTGGATTCGCGACCCGGATAAAACATGAAGACAAAATATTTTACTCTCTTGCTGCTCCTGCTGCTGTCACCGGCCCGGGCGGAACAAACCAATGAAAACCTGCTGGAAGCGGATCAGGCCTTCCAGTTATCCACGCGCACGGTCAACGGCGCCACGCTCGAGGCGCGCTGGAAAATCGCCCCCGACTATTACCTGTACCGGGACAAGTTCAAATTCGAGGCGATCGAGGGCGCGGCGCTCAAGGATCCGGTATTCCCGCGCGGCAAGAAAAAGCAGGACCCGCTGTTCGGGACGGTGGAAACCTACACCAAAGCCGTGAAGGTTCGCTTGCCGATCGAGCGTCAGGGATCCGCGCAAAGCCTGCGGCTGCGCATCACCGCCCAGGGTTGCAACGAGCCCGTGGGCGTCTGCTACCCGCCCATCGTAAAGGAAGTCGATTTCAAACTGCCGCCGGTAACAGCGACGCGCGCGCCGGTCGCCGCGGTGGCGGCGACTCCCGCCGGCGAAGTCCGGTCGCTGAAAGATCTCACCCGCCCGGCGGCATCATTGAGCGGCGAGGCGGAACCGGTGGACCCGGAAAAAGCCTTCAGGGTGAATCTCACGGCGCGCGGCAGCGCGGCGCTGCTCGCGCGTATCGACATCGCCGACTGCTGTTATCTCTACCGCGACAAGATGAAATTCGAGCTGACCGCGGCCGATGGCAGCGCGCTTCCCGCGAACCTGCGCCTCGGCAGTGTCGGCCTGCCAGCGGGCAAAATCAAAACCGATGAGTTCATCGGCAAGACCGAGATTTATGAAAACGGTTTCGAGGTAACGCTCCCGATCGCGGGTGGCGCCGCGCCGGATCGCGACATGTTGCTGCATGTCACGTATCAGGGCTGTTCGGAAAAAGGGGTGATCATCTGCTACCCGCCGGTGACGAAAAAATTCGGCGTGCAATTCCGTGCCGGCGCATTGAGCGTCGCGGCCGGACCGGAGACCGCCGCGGCTGCGCCCGCGAGCGATCAACCGCGCGACACCGGCAAACTGTTGATCGCCGTGCTCGCCGCTTTCGGCGCCGGTTTGTTGCTCACCTTCACGCCCTGTGTGCTGCCCATGGTGCCGATCCTGTCGGGTATCATCGTGGGCCAGGGCGACACGCACATCAGCCAGTGGCGCGGCGGAATGCTTTCCTACAGTTACGTGCTCGGCACCGCCGTGACCTACACCGCGGCCGGCGTTCTGGCCGGGCTCAGCGGCGAGCAGCTGCAATCGTACTTCCAGAATCCGTGGGCCATCGGCACGTTCAGCACGCTGCTGGTGCTGCTGGCGCTGTCCCTGTTCGGCTTTTACGACCTGCAGATGCCGGGTTTCATCCAGTCGCATCTGCATCACCGCACGCATCACATGAAGGGCGGCTCCTATGTCGGCGCGTTCATTCTCGGCCTGGTATCGGCGCTGATCGTCGGCGCCTGCGTTTCACCCGTGCTCATCTCCGCGCTCGGCGCCGCCATCACCTCAAAAGACCCCGTGCTCGGCGGCGCGATCATGTTCTCGCTGGCCCACGGGCAGGGCGCGATCCTGGTCGCGCTCGGCATCGGCGCCAGTTTCCTGCTGCCCAAGGTCGGCAAATGGATGGACAGCGTGAAGCACCTGTTCGGCGCCCTGCTGATCGCCGTCGCGATTTACCTGCTCGGGTACCTGCCGCAAGTGCCGGTGCTGTTCCTGTGGGCGACGCTGCTCATCGTCTCCGCCGTCTACCTCGGCGCCACCCAGGGCCTGCCGGAAAGCGCCAGCGGCTGGCGCTATTTGTGGAAAGGGCTTGGCACCGTTCTGCTCATCTGGGGCGGGCTCGCCCTGCTCGGCGGATTCGCCGGCCAGCGCGATATCCTCAATCCGCTGCCGCTGTCTTCGGTTGTTTCCGGCGCGATGCCGGGCGCCGGCGGTGCCCGGCCTGAACCCGCCGAGCGCCTGTTCGACCGGGTAAGTTCGTTGAGCGATCTCGAAAACCGGCTGGCGGCGGCCAAGGCCGCGGGCAAGCCGGTGATACTGGATTACTACGCCGACTGGTGCACCGATTGCCTGCGCATGGAAAAGGCCACCTTCGCCGATGCGCGCGTACGCGATGAATTGCGCATCTTCGTGCTGTTACAGGCCGACGTGACCGACCCGAACAACCCGGAGGGGAAAGCGATCAAGAGCCGCTTCGGCGTCTACGGCCCGCCGGCCATGCTATTCTTTGCGGCAAATGGACAAGAACATCGCGAGCTTCGCACATACGGTTTCCGCAACGCGGAGGAATTCCTTGCCCTGTTGCGCAAAATCTGAGCGCGGCGGCTCCACGACCTGATTAATGTCCGCGACATTTAAAAATCTGCTGCTGCTGATCACGGCGGTGCTGGCGCTGGCGGGTGGCTATTGGATTGCACAATCGATGCGTCCAGCGGAACAGGTCACCACCACTCTGACCTATGGCGGCGGCGAACTGATCGATTTCACCCTTCCCGACCTGGAAGGGAAAAAGCGGTCACTCCACGAATGGCGCGGCAAGGTCATTGTGCTGAATTTCTGGGCCACGTGGTGCCCCCCCTGCCGCGAGGAGATTCCGTTGTTTATCTCCCTGCAGAAAAAACATCCGGCAGACGACCTGCAGGTCATCGGGGTCGCCATCGATAACCTGACCGCCGTGATGGTCTACCGTCAGTCCGTACGCATCAACTATCCGATCCTGATCGGTGAGGAAGATGCCCTGCCGCTGGTGGCCCGATACGGCAACCGCATGGGCTCGCTTCCCTTTACCGTGATCATCGACCGCAGCGGCTCGATTGTGGTTCGCAAACTCGGTGTATTTAACCAAACCGAGCTCGAAAGCCTGATTGATCCCCTCCTAACCACCCCATAAGCTCTTCTCCGCCGTATTCCACGTGATTGTGCGTATATCTTCATGATATATCGGCAATCTCCGCCGATATGGTTTGCACTATACATTAGCTGGACAAAACGCCTTTTGAGATGCACAATTCTCCGAATGGAGAAGATAGCGACAAATCAATGCGTAAATCAGGAAAGATCACGCAAATAGCCCACATAATCCGGGCCTGCTCCGGCCACGGGGCTACCTAACGAACCAAATCACCTCATGGCTGAAATCCTGGTACTGAATGGCCCCAACTTGAATCTGCTCGGAGCAAGAGAGCCGGAGCACTATGGCACGACCACACTTGAGGCCATCAATCAGCGCCTTGCCAGGCAGGGTGAGGCTGCGGGACACCGCGTGAACTTCTTCCAGAGCAACGCCGAGCACGAGCTGGTCGGGCGGGTGCAGCAGGCGATGAAAGACAAGGTGGCGTTTATTCTGCTGAACCCGGCGGCTTTTACCCACACCAGCGTGGCGCTGCGCGACACCCTGGCCGCGGCACATATCCCGTTTATCGAGGTACATCTTTCGAACGTGCACGCACGCGAGTCGTTCCGAAAGCATTCCTACTTTTCCGATCTCGCCGCCGGCGTGATCAGCGGTCTGGGCGCGCAGGGTTACGAACTGGCGCTCACGGCCGCCATTGAACGATTGAAAAAATAGGGCAGGTCATTTATGGACATACGCAAGGTCAAAAAACTGATCGAGATGCTGGAGGAATCGAGCCTCTCCGAGATCGAGATCCGCGAGGGCGAAGAGGCCATCCGCTTCAGCCGCGGGACTTCCGGCGGCACGCAGGTCGTGCACATGGCGCCGGCGCCGGTGCACGCCGCCGCCCAGGCGGCATCGGCCGCCGCTGCACCGGCGCCCGCGGCGCTGCCGGCGGGTCATGCGGTCATTTCGCCCATGGTAGGGACGTTCTATCGAGCCGCTTCTCCCGAGGCGAAATCCTTTGTCGATGTCGGCAGCCAGGTCAACGTGGGCGACACCCTGTGCATCATCGAGGCCATGAAGATGATGAACGAGATCGAGTCCGACAAGGCCGGCGTCATCAAGGCGATCCTCAAGGAAAACGGCCAGCCGGTGGAATACGGCGAGACCCTGTTCATCATCGAGTAAGCCATGATCGAGAAAGTGGTTATCGCCAACCGCGGCGAGATAGCGTTGCGTATCCAGCGCGCCTGCCGCGCCCTCGGCATCCGCACCGTGGCCCTGTATTCCACGGCCGACCGTGAGGCCAAGTACGTAAAGCTCGCGGACGAGTCGGTGTGTATCGGGCCGCCGCGCGCGGCTGACAGTTACCTGAACATCCCGGCGGTGATCAGCGCCGCCGAGGTCACCGACGCCCAGGCAATCCATCCGGGCTACGGCTTTCTCTCGGAGAACGCCGACTTCGCCGAGCGCGTGGAACAAAGCGGTTTCATCTTCATCGGCCCGCGCGCCGAAACCATCCGCCTGATGGGCGACAAAATCTCCGCCATTCGCACCATGAAAAAGGCCGGCGTGCCGTGCGTGCCCGGCTCCGACGGCCCGGTCGGCGACAACGAAAAGGAAGTCCTGAAGCTCGCCGCGCACATCGGCTATCCGGTGCTCATCAAGGCCGCGGCCGGCGGTGGCGGCAAGGGCATGCGCGTGGTGCACACCGAAGCGGCGCTGCTCAACGCCGTATCCCTGACCAAAGCCGAGGCCAAGGCCGCCTTTGGCAATGACACCGTCTACATGGAGAAATATCTCGATCACCCGCGCCACATCGAATTCCAGGTCCTGGCCGACACCCACGGCCATGCGATCCATCTGGGCGAGCGCGACTGCTCGATGCAGCGCCGTCACCAGAAGGTGGTCGAGGAATCGCCGGCGCCGGGTATCCCCGAAAAACTGCGCCACAAGATGGGCGAGCGTTGTGCCGACGCCTGCCGCAAGATCCATTATCGCGGCGCCGGCACTTTCGAGTTTCTGTACCAGGATGGCGAGTTCTACTTCATCGAGATGAACACGCGCGTGCAGGTCGAGCACCCGGTCACCGAGATGGTCACGGGCGTGGACATCGTGCGCGAGCAACTGCGCATTGCCGCGGGCGAGAAACTCGCCTTCCGCCAGAAAGACATTACCTGGCGCGGGCACGCCATCGAATGCCGCATCAATGCGGAAGACCCGCGCAGCTTTATCCCCTCGCCGGGGCGCATCACGGGTTGGCACGCACCGGGCGGACCCGGCATCCGCGTGGACTCGCACGTGTACACCAATTACTTCGTGCCACCGTTCTATGACTCCATGATTGGCAAACTCATCGCCTTCGGCGACACGCGCGAGATAGCGCTGGCGCGGATGCGCATCGCCCTGTCCGAGATGGTCGTGGAAGGCATCAAGACCAACATTCACTTGCATCAGGACATCATGAATGACGCCGCCTTTATCCGCGGCGGGGTGAATATTCACTACTTGCAGAAAAAACTCGGCCTTTGACGTCCGTGCGAATGTTCAACGGTTGACGTCGCCAGTATTACTCCTGCCAGCTTGGCGGCGAGGGCCGGGCTCGGCCGAAGCAGCCGGTTACTTCGAACTGGCTATCTTCTGGACGTTCTCGTTGATCTTGAAGAACACGATCAGCAACTCACACCAGATGCGCGCGCCGACGCCGCCACCCACCGTGATCAAGACCCCCTTGATGAAGCCGCCGAAAGTCACGTTGGCGAATCCGTAAAGAAATATGGATCCGAGCCCCGCCAGCAGGGCGACTGCCAGCAACAACCAGTACACGATCGTGATGATCTGGGGGGTAAGCATGGCATCGAAGAAAAACACATCGCGGAAGTTCATCTTATTTTTCTCTCCTTATCTGCTGGTTATGGATGAAACATTGTCTCAACATGACCCGGTTAAGGTCATCACGGCTCGCACAAAGCACAACAAATAATTCAAGACGCCCAGCTACTGCATGAAGCGGCACGAACCATTTGTCTCCATGCCTGGAACTTGAACAGGGCTTTTCCCGGAGCGGGAAATAACGGAAAATGTGGCGTTTCTTCCGAGCAACCGTTTTATTACCGCCACGTAATCTGGCACTCTACCTCCGCCGAATCCATCGCGTCAATTTCCTTTGACCTGATCCAGTCACGCTCCTGGCCGGTTCACCTGATAACCCTGAAAATCCAAATCATGCCCTGGCTCAAACTGAAACTGCGCACCAATCATGATCAGGCACAGGCGCTCGCCGACGCGCTTGAGGAGTGGGGCGCCATCTCGGTCACGCTGCAGGACGCCGGCGACGAGCCGGTATTCGACACCTATTGGGAACAAACCCCGCTGTGGTCGCAGGTTCAAGTCACCGGTCTGTTCCCGGAACACACCGACACCGACGATATTCTTCTACGCGCGCGCGAACGCCTGGGTCTCGCGGAAAACCCGCCGCACGAAATCGATCTGCTCGGCGACGAGGACTGGGCGCATTCGTGGATGGCGCACTACAAACCGCTGCAGGTCGGTCACGATCTGTGGGTAGTGCCAAGCTGGTGCGAAGCGCCCGAACCGGCGGCGATCAACATCATTCTCGATCCGGGGCTGGCTTTCGGCACCGGCGATCACCCGACCACCTCGCTGTGTCTCGAATGGCTGTCGGAGCAAATGCTCGAAGGGAAAACCATTCTCGATTACGGTTGCGGCTCGGGTATTCTTTCGATCGCGGCGCTCAAGCTCGGCGCCGCACAAGCATTCGCCGTGGACATCGATCCACAGGCCCTGGCCGTCACGCGTCAGAACGCGCTGCACAACGGCATCCACGCCGGCCTGAATGTCATGCTGCCGTCCGAATTGCCCGCAGGCCTTCAGGCTGACATCGTGATCGCCAACATTCTTTTCGGCACGCTGATCGAGCTGGCCCCGGAGATCAAGGCGCGCGTGCGGCCGGGGGGCTGGCTCGTCCTGTCGGGATTGCTGGGGAGCGATCAAGCAACGGAAGTGCGCCCGTATTATGAGCCGCCCTTCGAATTCACTTTACACGAACGGCAAAAATGGACGCTGCTCGCGGGCCGCAAACCGTCCGGACTCAGCTAAGCTCATAATATTATGAGCTGGACGAACGCCGTAGGGCGACCTTAATGTACACCCGCTGTCCCGCCTGTCTGACGACATTCAAGGTCACGCCCGCGCAGCTCGGGGCGCGCCGCGGCATGGTGCGCTGCGGGATCTGCTCGGCGATCTTCCGCGCCGAGCAGCGCCTGCTGCAGGTGCCGACCCAACCCGGCGCGGAAGCCACGGCGCCCTCCCGGGAACAAACCGTTTCTGTCAAAAAAACCAAGCGCGTGCGTGGCGGGAAAAACCGGAGCGCAAGCTCCCGGCAACGCCGCGCCAGGGTCACCCCCGATCAGGCAACGAGCGCTGAAGATGCCGCCATTCCCACCGTCACCGAACTCGAGGCCATCGCCAAGCCTCGGTCGTTCTGGCGTCCGTTTTTCTGGTCGCTCGGGAATCTGTCGCTGCTGATCCTGCTCGCCGGCCAGGCCCTCTACTTCTATCACGACGAGTTGGCCGCCGATCCCTCGTGGCGGCCCGTGGTGAGCGAATTCTGCGATCATGCCGGCTGTGAACTGCGTCCGCGCCGGGACATTGCCCGGATCGAACTGCTCCAGACCAGCATCGCGCCACATCCGAAATACGCCAACGCCCTGCGCATCCGGGCAATGCTGGTCAACCGCGCGGCCTTTGCCCAAGCGTACCCCGGGATGGAAATCAGTCTCACCAGCAGCGCCGGCGGCGTGCTCGCGCGCCGCACTTTCGCCCCGGCGCAATATCTGGAAACGCCGGCGACGGCGGCACTGACCCCGAACGTGGTGGCCACGGCACTGCTCGATGTAACCAATCCCGACGGCAAAGCCGTTGGATATGAAATTCGGCTGGTTACGCCCTGACTATTTGCGTGCGGTTGCACCATGCGAAATCAGTGACGACGCCAGGAGCTGGCATGGCGCGACAATTTTCATTTGCGCTTCACCTGCTTATTGCCTGAAACAGAATCCGGACGAGATAACCCCGGCTTTTCATTCCACCGACTTGATTTTTTTATTTTACTGTGGCGGATAAAAAATCAATTTTTGCCGTTCATCGCTCCCCCCTTCGCTGGGGTCCGAGGTTCTGGTTAAGATTGCTCCCCCGCGTCGTCCCGGATAGAGAAATCCGATCATGAGAATCGGTCACTATAAACTGAAAAATAATCTGTTCCTTGCGCCCATGGCCGGCGTCACCGACAGACCCTTCCGCGGCCTGTGCCGCCGGCTTGGCGCCGGCATGGCCGCCTCGGAAATGGTTTCGTCCAATTCCCTGCTGTGGGGCAGCGAAAAAACCAGGCGCCGCGCCGATCATACCGGCGAGGAAGAACCGCGCGCCGTGCAAATTGTCGGTAGCGATCCGGCGCTGATGGCGCAGGCCGCGCGTTACAACACCGAACGCGGCGCGCAGATCATCGACATCAACATGGGTTGTCCGGCGAAGAAGATCTGCAACGTGTATGCCGGCTCGGCGCTGATGCAGAACGAGAAACTCGTCGCGGAAATTCTCCAGGCGGTGGTGAAAAGCGTCGATGTTCCGGTAACGCTCAAGATTCGCACCGGCTGGGACAGCGCGAACCGGAACGGCCCGGCCATCGCGCGCATTGCCGAAACATGCGGTATCCAGGCGCTCGCGGTGCACGGCCGCACGCGCGCCGATGCGTTCCAGGGCGAGGCCGAGTACGACACCATCGCCGCCATCAAGGCCGCGGTGAACATTCCGGTGATTGCCAACGGCGACATCACCACGCCCGAGAAGGCCGCCTTCGTGCTCCGCGCGACCTCCGCCGATGGCCTGATGATCGGCCGCGCGGCCCAGGGGAATCCCTGGATTTTCCGGGAAATCTCGCATTTTCTGGCCACCGGTGAGAAGCTCGCCCCGCCTCCGGTCACGGAAGTGCGCGACACGCTGCTGGCGCACCTGGATACCCTGTACGCGTTCTACGGCGAATACAGCGGCGTGCGCATGGCGCGCAAGCACATCTCCTGGTACAGCAAGGGTCTGCGCGGTGGCGCGGCTTTCCGTCACGCGGTGAATGCGGTCGAAACCACGACCGCGCAGCTTGCGATGGTGCGCGAATTTTTCAACCAGCGGGCGGAAAACATGGAGCTCGCGGCATGACCAAGGATCGCAAGGGACCGCTCGCGGCGTGTGTCAGACAGTCGCTGGAACGCTATTTCAACGACCTCAACGGCGAGAAGACCACGGACGTGTACGACATGGTCATCGCCGAGGTGGAAAAACCGCTGCTCGAGATCGTCATGCGCCATGTCAAAAGCAACCAGTGCAAGGCGGCGGAAATCCTCGGCATTAATCGCAATACTCTGCGCAAAAAGCTCAAGACGTACAAGCTGGTCTGACCGAATGTGATTGCGGAGGCGGGCGGCGGAATTTAGAATTCCCCCTCTTTCTATCTCATTCCGGATCCCGTACTCCATGACAATTATCCGGCGCGCGCTGATCAGCGTTTCCGACAAGAGCGGCGTGCTGGAATTCGCGCGCGCGCTCAAAACGCATAACGTCGAAATTCTGTCCACCGGCGGCACCGCGAAACTGCTCGCCGACAACGGTGTCGCCGTGATCGAGGTGTCGGACTACACCGGCTTCCCGGAAATGCTCGACGGACGCGTCAAGACGCTGCACCCGAAAATCCACGGTGGCATATTGGGACGGCGTGACATCGACAGTCATGTCAAAACCATGCGCGACCACGGGATTCCGCCGATCGATCTCGTCGCGGTCAATCTCTATCCGTTCGAGGAAACCATCGCGCGCCAGGATTGCACGCTGGCGCTCGCGATCGAGAACATCGACATCGGCGGCCCGACGCTGCTGCGCGCGGCGGCGAAAAACTACTCCGCCGTCACCGTGATCGTGGACGGCCGCGATTACGGCGCGGTGCTCGATGAGATGAAGCAACGCCGGGGATCGGTGGGCGATGAGTTGCGATTTCGCTTGGCGACCAAGGCCTTCGAGCACAGCGCCGCGTACGATGGTGCGATCGCCAATTACCTCGGCCGCTTGCGTCCGGACGGGACGCGCGGCGAGTTCCCGCAAACCTATAATCTGCAGTTCCACCACGCCATGGGACTGCGCTACGGGGAAAACCCGTACCAGAAAGCGGCGTTTTATGTCGAGCGCCACGCCGCCGAGGCGTGCGTGTCCACGGCACGTCTGCTGCAGGGCAAGGAGCTTTCGTTCAACAACATTGCCGACGCCGACGCCGCGCTCGAGTGCGTGAAATCGTTCGACGAGGCCGCGTGCGTCATCGTCAAGCACGCCAACCCGTGCGGCGTTGCCATCGACGACAATGTGCTCGATGCCTACCAGCGCGCCTACAGCACCGACCCGACCTCGGCCTTCGGCGGCATCATCGCCTTCAACCGCCCGCTCGACGCCGCCACCGCCAGGGCGATCCTCGACCGCCAGTTCGTCGAGGTCATCATCGCCCCCTCGATCGACGCGGATGCCAAACCGGTACTCGCCGCCAAGCCCAACGTGCGCGTGTTCGAATCCGGCGCCTGGGGTGCGACGCGTCCGGCGAGCATGGACATGCGGCGCGTGACCGGCGGCCTGCTGGTGCAGGATGCGGACCTCGGCATGGTGACGGAAAAAGATCTCAAGGTGGTCACCAAGCGCGCGCCGTCCCAACAGGAACTGCGCGATATGTTGTTCGCGTGGAAAGTGGTCAAGTTCGTCAAATCAAATGCCATTGTTTACTGTAAAGAGGGCCGTACGATCGGTGTCGGCGCGGGTCAAATGAGCCGCGTGTACAGCGCGCGCATCGCCTCGATCAAGGCGACCGACGCCGGCCTCGAGGTGCGCGGCAGCGTCATGGCCTCGGACGCCTTCTTCCCGTTCCGCGACGGCCTCGACCAGGCGGCCGAGGTCGGCGTCACCGCCG
>JBBTKS010000143.1:0-1832 GCA_038058885.1 Pseudomonadota bacterium | reverse complement strand
CTCAATGCGTCTGGTCGGTGATTCGTTCGGTTGCACAGCATCTTGGGGCGTTGCCAGTCCCAAGGTTACAAAAACCTGTCCCAGTAAGGTTTGAAAATTGGAAGTAGTGGAGTAAGTACCAAACCGCTGCTGCAGGATGTGCGCGGCCGCCGCCTCTAACAAATCCTTTCCTGTTCCAGTTACTAATGCGGCGTCATCCGCACCGCGCTTCGCACGCCGAATGTATGTTTTCAATGCTTCGGTAAGTGCAGTTCCCGATAAGTTGTCGAGGAGTTTGGGTCGAAGCTGACCATCGAACGTAAGCTCATATCCCTCGGCGTCGAAGGCAGCGATCGCATTCTCAATCGCGTGTTTACCGACGTAATTCGACGATGAGTCACGAAAACCACCATGGCCCTGGATCAGGGCAATGAGGGAATGTATAAACGTGCCCCCTGCTTCCGGCTCGTTTTCAAGAGCCCAGCTTAGAGTCGAGCGGACGCGCTTGGCTTTCCCAACAACTAGCCCATTGCTGTTTGGATCACCCTGAACAAGCCTGGCGCGACGAATTTGGAACTCAAGATCGGAATGACTCGGATCGCGCCGATCAGCTTGCGCATCATCCACTAACTGAGCAACTGCAACGATGATAGAGTCGCTGAGAGGTGCGGGCGGTTTCATAACTTTCGACATTTGATCTCCTAGCTACCCACGAAAAAGAAAGCCCCGCAACAGCGGGGCTTTCGTTACTTACTGCATAACTAGAGCGGACCTTACATATCCATCCCGCCCATACCACCCATTCCGCCCATGCCACCCATCCCGCCACCGCCGGCATGAGATTCTTCCTTCGGCGTCTCGGCCACCATGGCTTCGGTCGTGATCATGAGAGCGGCGACGGACGCCGCGTTCTGCAGCGCGATACGCGTCACCTTGGTCGGATCGAGGATGCCCATCTTGATCATGTCGCCGTACTCACCGGTCGCGGCGTTGTAACCATAGTTGGTGTCCTTGTTCTCCATGACCTTGTGATATACCACGGAGCCCTCGATACCGGCATTTTCCACGATCTGACGCAGCGGCTCCTGCATGGAACGCACCGCGATCTGGATGCCGACGTCCTGGTCGTGGTTGTCGCCCTTAAGACCCTTGATAGCAGTGACAGCACGCACCAGCGCCACACCGCCGCCCGGGACGATGCCTTCTTCCACGGCCGCGCGGGTGGCATGCAGCGCGTCTTCCACGCGCGCCTTCTTCTCTTTCATTTCCATCTCGGTCGCCGCCCCAATCTTGATCACGGCGACACCGCCGGCGAGTTTGGCCGTGCGCTCCTGGAGTTTCTCCTTGTCGTAGTCCGAGCTGGCCTCTTCGATCTGGGCCTTGAGCTGCTTGATGCGTCCTTCGATGTCCTGCTTCTTGCCGGCGCCATCGATAATGGTGGTGTTTTCCTTGTCCACCGTGACGCGCTTGGCGGAGCCGAGCATGCTGGCATCGGCCTTCTCGAGACTCATGCCGAGTTCATCGGAGATCACCGTGCCTGCCGTCAGGGTGGCGACATCCTGCAGCATCGCCTTGCGGCGGTCGCCGAAGCCCGGCGCCTTCACGGCGCAGACCTTGAGGATGCCACGGATATTGTTGACCACCAGGGTTGCCAGCGCCTCACCCTCAACGTCTTCGGAGACGATCAGCAGCGGCCGGCCTTGCTTGGCCACGCCTTCCAGGATCGGCAACATCTCGCGAATGTTGGAGATCTTTTTCTCGTAGATCAGAATCAGCGGATTCTCGAGCTCGACGCTCATCGTGTCCTGCTTGTTGATGAAGTAGGGCGAGAGATAGCCGCGGTCGAACTGCAT
>JBBTKS010000142.1:0-5792 GCA_038058885.1 Pseudomonadota bacterium | reverse complement strand
TGCAGGTGGAATTCGTCTCGGCCAATCCCACCGGCCCGCTGCATGTCGGCCACGGGCGCGGCGCGGCCTAAGGCGCGACGCTGGCCAACCTGCTCGATGCCGTCGGCTTCCAGGTGCACCGCGAGTACTACATCAACGACGCCGGCCGGCAGATGGACATCCTCGCCACCAGCGTGTGGTTGCGCTATCTCGAATTGTGCGGCGAAAAATTCGACTTCCCCGTCAACGGCTACAAGGGCGACTACGTCTACGACATCGGCGCGACCCTGCACCGCGAAAACGGCGACAAGTACCGTCATGCGTCCGCGAAGCTATTCGAGAACGTGCCGGCCGACGAACCCAAAGGCGGCGACAAGGAGACGCATATCGACGCGCTCATCGAGCGCGCCAAATCGCTGCTCGGCCCTGCGACCTATCGTCAGGTGTTCGACCTTGGCCTCAATGTCATCCTCGATGACATCCGCAAGGATCTTGAAGAGTTCGGCGTCAGCTACGACCAGTGGTTTTCCGAGCGCGCACTCGTCGAAGATGGTGCCGCCAACCGCGCCATCGAACGCCTGAAAAAAAGCGGGCATGTTTACGAAAAAGAAGGCGCGCTGTGGTTCCGCTCCACCGACTACGGCGACGAGAAGGATCGCGTGGTGGTGCGCGAGAACGGCCAGAAGACCTATTTCGCCCACGACATCGCCTACCACATGGACAAGCTCGAGCGCGGCTACGATCAGGTGATCGACATCTGGGGCGCGGATCACCACGGCTACGTGCCGCGCATCAAGGCCGCGCTCGCCGCTATCGGCGATGACCCGGAGCGGCTGCACGTGCTGCTGGTGCAATTCGCCATCCTTTATAAAGGCGGCGAGCGCATGCAGATGTCCACCCGCAGCGGCGAGTTCGTCACGTTGCGCGAGCTGCGCCACGAAGTCGGCAACGATGCCGCGCGGTTTTTCTACGTGCTGCGCAAGTGCGAGCAGCACATGGATTTCGACCTCGATCTGGCCAAGTCGCAGTCCAACGACAACCCGGTGTTTTACGTGCAGTACGCGCACGCGCGTATCCACAGCGTGTTCCGGCAGATGAAGGAAAAGGGATTCGCTCACGACCCGGCGAACGGCGACCGCAACCTGGCGCGCCTCACGGAGCCGCATGAACGGGCGCTCATCGAACGGCTCGCGCGCTACCCGGAAGTGCTGGAAGCGGCCGCCACGGCCTACGAACCGCACCAGGTCGCCTATTACCTGCGCGAACTCGCCTACGACTTCCACACCTATTACGGTGCCCACACGTTTCTGGTGGACGACGCCGCGGTGCGCGACGCGCGGCTCAACCTGATCGTGGCCACGCGCCAGGTCATCGCCAACGGGCTGAAGCTTCTGGGTGTGTCGTCCCCGGAGACGATGTAAAGTTGCCGTATGGCCCAGGCACGCAGAAGATCTTCGAGAAGCCGTTTTCGCAAACCCGGCTGGCTGTTGCTCCTCGTCGGCATCGGCATCGGCGTGGCCGGGGTGATGCTGTGGCAGATGTACTCCCACCGCGGTGACGGCCGCAGCGGACTCGGGAATTTCTTTTCCAGTTTCAGCAAGCCGGCGGAAAAGCCCGCCAGGAAAGAACCGGAACCCGCGAAACCCCCCAAGCCGAAATTCGATTTCTACACCATCCTCCCGGAAACCGAGACCGTGCTGCCCGAGCGGCGGGCGCGAGCCAAACCGGTCAAAGCCAAACCGGAGGAGGGCGTGAGTTACATTCTGCAGGCGGGTTCGTTCGCGGGCTTTGAAGAAGCCGACCAGATGAAAGCCAAACTCGCACTCGCGGGGCTGGTGGCGCATATTCAGAAAATCATTATCGAGGGCAAGGGCGAGTATCACCGCGTGCGCCTCGGCCCCTACGAAAAAATCGAGCAGCTCGACACCACCGCCGCCCAGTTGCAGAAGATGGGCATCAAGGCGATTCGGCTTAAAGTCAAAAAGGGCGAGGCGGGATAATCGCTCTTGTGATCGATCGGGGGTAACTCACTCTGAGCCCCATCATCCCCGTTTCAAATAAGTCTGGCGCTGTCGATTTCGTTGAAATGGCGGCCTGTTTCCCGGACGGTTCGGCCGTCCACCGCTATTTTTCGTGTCGCTCTGTATACTGGGAAATTCGGCGCGCCCCTGACTACACCGATAATGCCGCGTCCTTCACAAAGTCCGCCGAGGAGAAATCATGAAACGCATTGCCGGATACTTCCTGTTGCTGACCTTGCTCTCCCTTCCGGCCCAGGCCATCGGGCCGTACGCGTTCCTGGCCAAGGAACTCGTGAAGGGCATCGTCAGGAGCTTCGTCGAAGGACAGATTGACAAAATGCTCGCGAGTGCCGGACCGTGCGGCTTGCCAATCGCAGGGCCAGGCGCGGGCGGGTTAGCCGGCATGCTGGGCGGGCGCGGGGCAATACCTGGCCTTTCGTCGATGCCGGGCGCGGGCAAGATGTCTCTCTCGGGTGCTGCCGGCGCGGCCCGGGGGGCGCTCCCCTCCATGCCCGGTAAGGGCGGCGGCATGGCGATTCCGCCGGGCATGGAAGGGATGATGAAAGACCAGATGGCGCAGGCGCAGGCGATGATGGCGAAAGAACAGGCGGAGCAAGGCGCCGACGTTCAGGACAAGGAAGGCCTCGGGTCGCCGGGCGCCGCGCCGGACATGGCGACAGTCATGCAGGCCATGCAGGATGGCGAGCCGCTGACCGGTGCCGAAGTCGATGAGCTGGCAACGCTGCTGGAACGGATGAGCACAGCCATGCCTTCCGCCGCGCCCCAGTGCAAACCGGGAGAATTGAAGACGGTGCTGCAGCAGGCATCGGACTCGCCCATGACCGGCGGGATGCTGCGCATGATGCTGGGATCGATGCGCGATATGCAGAAAAATCTCGACGAAGCGCGCGCCACGTTCGCGAAGATGCCCGAAGCGGAGCGCGGCGAATACGTGGAAACCATGGCCGCCGAATTTCGCGGCTGGGACAAGGAAAACAAGCAGGCCTTGCTCGGGATGGTGGAGACCAACTTTCTGGGCATGCCCGACACGATGAAGACGCAGTTACTCGCGCGCCTGAAGCAGGCGAAATAGAGCGCCGGGTTCGAGCAGGGTTAGTCATATACAAAGTGAAGCGGCGCAAGTGGGATTCCGTCCGTGACGAAGCTATACTAAAGTTCATTAACGACTTCCGGAACATCGACATGGGCGACGCCCGCTATACAAAGAACGGATTCCTGATTCCAACTAAATGGCTTAAGGGATTCGGCGCAAAAGTACGCGTTCAGCGCGGGGCCGACGTGCTTGTCATCGAATCCGAAAGACGCGAGGCGGCCCGCAAGCAACTCGGGCGCATGGTTCGCGCGCTCCGTGGGACCGCCGCTAAGCTCGGCGGCCCGACGCCCTCTGAAATCGCGAAACTCGTCTCCGAGGTAAGAAAGGCCCGTGCGGGTCATAATTGATACCAACGTACTGGTATCGGGTTTGATCTCCCGCTCGGGACCGCCGGCTCAAATCATCAACGCCGTCTTGCGTGGCGAGATTGTTCCCGTCATGAGTGACGTGACGTTCGCCGAGCTCGAAGAAGTGCTGCACCGCCCGCGCTTGTAACCCTACTTTCGAGATTCGCAAATTACGCCCTTTCAGCTCCTGACTGTCCTCAGAACCGTTGCCGTGTTTTCAAAACCCGGCCATAGCCGGCAACGCATGCGCGACCCCGGCGACACCGCCCGTTTGTCGAACTTGCGGCCACGCATCCTGCCCCCGATTTTATCGTGACGGGAGACAAGGACTTCGAACAGGATCGTTATCACGGCGTGCCAGTCATTTCGGCGAGCTTGTTTGTAAAGACCGTGCTTCGTTCCCGATAGCAAGGAAGGCGGCGGAATGGTAGAGACCAACTTTCTCGACATGCCCGACACGATGAAGACGCAGTTACTCGCGCGCCTGAAGCAGGCGAAATAGAGCGCCGGGTTCGAGCAGGGGAGAAAATGTAGGGCGCGTCCCACGCGCCAAATTCTTACTTCTAGCTCGCCTTAACTTCCTGAACGGGTTCCCGTGCCAACTTATAACGACAAACTCAAAGCCGCCGAAAAACACCTGGCCCGCGTCGATCGCACCATGGCACGGCTGATCCGCGACATCGGTCCATGCGCGCTTCGCCCGCTGCGGCGGTCGCCCTACGAAAGCCTGACGCGCGCCATCGCGCACCAGCAACTCCACGGCCGCGCCGCCGAAACCATTCTCGGCCGCTTCGTCGCGCTCTATCCGGGCCAGCGATTCCCTGAACCGCACGAGGTGCTGGCGACGCATTTTGCGCGCCTGCGCGCGGTCGGTTTCTCGCGCAACAAAGTCACCGCCATCCGCGACATCGCCGCCAAGGCGCGTGACGGAATAGTCCCGACCCGCGCGCAGGCGCGGCGACTCGACGACGACGAATTGATTCTCCGCCTGGTCGAGATTTACGGCGTCGGACGCTGGACGGTCGAGATGCTGCTGATCTTCACGCTCGGCAGGTTGGATATACTGCCGGTCGACGACTTCGGTATCCAGAGCGGTTTCAAGGCCGCCTACCAACTCCGCCGCCAACCCACCCAAGCCGATTTTCAGCGAGTAACGGATTGCTGGCAGCCGTTCCGCTCGGTCGGATCGTGGTACCTCTGGCGGCATGCCGACGGATTAAAGAATCGTTAGCGATCGACAATTTTAGGGGGTAGACCATGTTAGTCGTGCTTCCTCGTAGAACTGTGGGTAGTGGTCTTTGCCCTGATTTATCTAGTTTTTTATGACTAACAGTAAAAAAATATTGACTTTTCAGAGAATCGAATCATAATTCAGCCTCGGCTGGGCGATACCGCCCAGATGCTCTTTGACAACAAGGTCTTCAATGTCGCTTTAAGCAGTGTGGCTCGCGAAATGGTTACGTCGTCAATATGAGACGAAACCGCTCAAGGCATCGGTGCCTGTATTGCACTTGAGTTCATTTACAGCGCTCGTCTTGTGCACAACGGTCAACTAGTCATTGTGTACACAATAGGTAGTTTCATTGCGACTGGCTGTAAGGATAAGTGGTTCGTGGGGTTTGCTCGCTCCGTTCGGCCCATTTGCGAATGCGACTGGCGCAATTTTGCGTCAAACGGAAATTCGTTATGAAGACATTAATGTTGAAGGAAGGAATGTGTCGAATCGATACGTCTGATTCTCACATTCAAGCACGGCGAGCTAGACCCCAGTGTCATTGCAGAGTTGAAGGCGGTAGTTAATAAACTTGAACTCTCTCTTCGAAGCGAAGGTGATTCTGTCAATCTCGATAGAGACACGTTGCAGCAAACGCTGGTTGTAATAGGCAAAGTTGCAATCGTTTTAGATTGGGTGCGTCGGATAAGCAAGAACCTCGTAGAGTGACACAACGAATCATTGATTCCTTAATTAAGTTTTTTTGAAACATGAATCTAGGAAAAGCGATCAAATTTTGTCGCTCACAGCGCGCGCTGACACAAGAAGATCTTGCTAAGCGCGTCAAGCTTTCCGTTTCCTACATTTCGTTACTGGAACAGAACAAACGTGATCCGTCGTTTAGTACGGTCGAAAATATAGCACGGGAACTCGGTGTCCCAACCAGCATTCTGCTCTTCCTGGCAGCAGATAAAACTGACTTTGAACCGTTTGATAGAGAGCTTGCAGAAAAACTTTCGTACGCGGCGCTAGCATTTATCAGGGAAAAATCGGGTGAACCATCTCTATTATAAGAATCGTCCTATCGCGTCGATCGATTCACTCGCCCGGGTACTTTG
>JBBTKS010000141.1:15171-27509 GCA_038058885.1 Pseudomonadota bacterium | reverse complement strand
GCTACTGACGAAAATACCCTGCAGGTTTCCGTTCTCTTCGATCTTTTCGGCGTAAACGATCAGCCCCGTCCCCTGCGCCTCGGTAAACACGCCGGGGGAAATCGCCCCCGGCTCGGAGCGTTGCATGCTTTCGAGCTTGACGTGCTCGATCTGCCGGGTCGCGAGCGGCGTGAAATAAAACGCTCCCGCCAGCACCAAGGCGCCGAAGACCGATCCCAGCACCATCACCGGGCGCATGAAATGCATCAGCCCCACCCCGCAGGCGGCCAGCACCGTCATTTCGCTGTCACGGTACCAGCGCGAGAGCGTCAGGAGTATGCCCAGGTAAAAAGCGAGCGGCAGCAACACATCGAGCTTCGCGAGCGTCTGAAATCCGAGCAAGAGGTACACCACCGTCTCGGACTGCTCGCCGCGCACCGCGCGCCCGAGCAGCAGGGTCATGCTCATCAGCACCATGACCACCAGCAGCACCAGGCCAATCGCCAGGGTGGTCATGGCGGCTTCGCGGTAGAAGGCGCGATTAATGATCAAGGCGGGACCGCCACGGGATGTTTTGACAAGGGACGCGCAAACATTGGAAAATGCCGCTCAGCGACCGGACTGGAGGGCAAGCAATCGAAAACGCCATTTTTTTCCGTACAGTCATCCCTAAGGACTTGATTGCAAAACGGAACCGTAACCCGAAGTCGACAAAAATATACCACATCTTCCGCCGCTGGAGCGGGAAATAAATTCAGGGAATCGGCATGGAATTCATCGTCAAAAGCGGCACCCCCGAAAAACAGCGCAGCGGTTGCATCGTGGCCGGCGTGTTCGAATCGCGCAAGCTCTCCACCGTGGCTCGCCAGATCGACGAAGTCTCCGGCGGCGCCATCAGCGGCATCCTGCGCCGCGGAGATCTCGAAGGCAAACCGGGGCAAACCCTGCTGCTGCACAATATCCCGAACCTCCCCAGCGAGCGCGTGCTGCTCGTGGGCTGCGGCAAGGAAAAGGAATTCAACGAAAATCGTTATCGCGACACCGCCGCCAAGGCCGTGTCGGTTCTCAAGGACACCGGCGCCACCGAGGCGACTTCGTATCTCACCGAACTCGATGTCAAAGGCCGCGACATTTCCTGGAAAGTCCGCCAAGCGGTTGAAGTCACGGAAGCGGCTTTGTACCGATTCGATCAACTCAAAAGCAAACCGGACAACAGCCGCCGCGCCTTGCGCCGCGTGGTGCTGGCGGTGCCGAAGCGCAGCGATCTCGGTCCCGGCGAACAGGCGATCCGCGAAGGTCGGGCGATCGCGGAAGGCATGAAGCTCGCGCGCGATCTCGGCAATCTCCCCGGCAACCTCTGCACGCCCGCCTACCTCGCCGAACAGGCGGTCGAGATCGGGAAACAATACGGACTCAAGATCACCGTGTTGGAAAAGGACGATATGGAAAAACTCGGCATGGGCGCGCTGCTGTCGGTCGCGCGCGGCAGCCGTCAGCCGCCGAAGTTGATCGTGCTTGAATACCACGGCGGCAAGGAAGGCGAACCGCCCGTGGCGCTGGTCGGCAAGGGACTGACCTTCGACGCCGGCGGCATTTCGATCAAGCCCGCGGCCAACATGGATGAAATGAAATACGACATGTGCGGTGGCGCCTCGGTACTCGGGGCGCTGAAAGCCGCGGCTGAACTGAAGCTGCCGCTCAATATCGTCGGCATCATTCCGAGTTCGGAGAATCTCCCGGACGGCGACGCCAACAAGCCCGGCGACATCGTCACCAGCATGTCCGGCCAGACGGTGGAAGTACTGAACACCGACGCCGAGGGCCGGCTGATCCTGTCCGACGCGCTCACCTACGCCGAACGCTACAAGCCGGCCGTGGTGATCGACATCGCCACCCTCACCGGCGCGTGCGTGATCGCGCTGGGCGCCCATGCCAGCGGGCTGCTCGCCAACAACGACCAGCTGGCGCGCGAGATTCTCGGCGCCGGCAAGTACACCCACGACCGCGCCTGGCAACTGCCGCTGTGGGACGAATACCAGAAACAGCTCGACAGCAATTTCGCCGACATGGCCAACATCGGCGGTCGCGAGGCCGGCACCATCACCGGCGCGTGCTTTCTCGCACGCTACGCAAAAAACTTCAAATGGGCGCACCTCGACATCGCCGGCACCGCCTGGAAAACCGGCAAGGAAAAAGGCGCGACCGGCCGGCCGGTGCCGCTGCTGGTGCAGTTTCTCATCAACCGCGCCCGTCACGACGGGGCGGAAGCGGCGGCATGACGCGCGTCGATTTTTATCTGCTCGACGACGCCACCGAAGGCGGCAGAAATCTCACTGTCTGTAAACTGGCGCACAAGGCCTTCCACCTCGGCCATCGCATCTATATCCTGACTCACGACGACGAGAGCGCGCAGCAGTTCGACCGGCTGCTCTGGATCTTCAGCGCCGGGAGCTTCATTCCACATGGCCTCGGCGCGCGTCGGGCTGACGCCGACATGCCGGTACTCATCGGCCGGGATGAACCGCCGCCCGCGCACGAAGACGTGCTGATCCAGCTCACGCCGCAGGTGCCGGAATTTTTCAGCCGCTTCCAGCGCGTGGCGGAAGTGGTGCACGGCAGCGACGGCGAAAAGACGCTCGCCCGCGAGCGCTTCCGCTTCTACCGCGACCGCGGCTATGCGCTGCAAACGCACAAAATCGGCGCCGGCGATTTTGTCGAGGCCTGAGCCATGGAAACGACCGATCCGAAATACAAACACAAGCCCTCCGAAAAACATACGCTCGAAGAAGTCCTGAAATCGCTTCAGGACCTGATCCGCAACGACCTGCTGGATAACGACCGGGCGGCAGCGGAAAAACCCGGCTCGGCTCCGATCCCCGGCGAAGCGAAACCGCCGCGTGAATATACCGCCCCCGTGCGCGAGGATTTTGCGCCGGTGAACCCCGCCGCGGGTCCGGTCAATCTCGATGCGGTCATGCGTTCGCTGAAAGACCTCGTCAGCAACGAACTCAATGTCGGCGGCGAACCTGCGACGGCTGAAGAATCGTCGCCTTCACAAGCCGAAGATCATGATGCGCCTGAGAACCTCGCGGATGAATTTGTGCCGTTGGACGAAGAACTGACTTTCGAGGAATCGATGGAAATCGTTCCGCCTCCGCTCACCGCACCATCCATGCCGGAGATCCCCGGAGAAATATCCGCCGAGATGCTCAGCGAACCTGAAGTTGAAGTTGAAGTTGAAGTTGAAGCCGAGCCATCGTCTCCGGCGCCGGTACCGGAAATCGACGCAACCATCGCGCCGGGCACGCAACATCAACTTCTGCTCGAGGAAGCGCCTCCATCGGTGATCGAACCTGAGCCTTCGATATCGGATCTCGCGAAAAACCTGGAACTCGAGCCGGAGACGGGGACGGATGGCATCGCGCCGGAAATGACGCAGGAAAACGCAGCACAAGACTTTCTGGAAGTATCCGGCGATGTGCTGCCCACCATCGACGTGGAAGAAACCTTCGACGAGAACGCCTACTTTGAGGCCGAGGCAAAGCAGACAGAAACTTCCTCGACCGATACACAGGAAACTCAGGAGATCATCTTATCTGCGCTCGACGCCTCTCTGGAACCGGAAACTGCACCGCCCGCAAATGGCGAAGCACAAGTGCCCGCGGAAAATATCGCTCCTGCATCGGAATCGGCTTCCGGCAAAACTGAAATAAAACTGGAAATCGCTGACGAACCGATCGCGGAAAGTTTACAGAATATTCCTTCGGTGGACTTCGATGTCGTCGAATTTGAGTTGCCACGTGAAGAACCGCCGCCTTCGCGGACGATCGAGACGCCTGCGCCGGCCGATGAATCATCGCCGGTCGCGACCAATACCAACCTTGCGCAGGAATTGACACTGGAATCCGAGCCCGCGGCAGTGCCACCGCCCTCCGCGGAAACCAAGCCTGGTGCGATACCCGAAACAGAGAAAGTCCCGGACACTGCTGCAACTCCTCCCGCCACAGGTGAAATGCACGCATCGGCACCGGCCACGGAGCCCGCCACGCCGGAGGCGCCTGAATCCTTCAATCTCGACGACATTCCGGTGCTGCACGAAGTGGTCGCGCCACCCGCCGGCAGCGCGCTGGCCGGCGGACCGATGTCACCGGCAACGGAACCGCCGTTACCCGCGCCGGACCGCGCCCGCGATATCGTGGTCCGTGCCGTGGCCAAGCTCAATGTCGAGATGCGCAAATCGGGCGGAGCCGGTCTCGACACCAAGACCATCCTCCGGTTGCAGCAGTTGATACGCCGGGAGCTAGAGAAAGACGGAGAAAAAAGTTAAAAGTGAAATATGGCGCGTAAGCCATTAGAATCTCGCCCGTTTTAACACTCACTGTGGCAATGAGCCAGAAACCCCAAAACCCGGCAGACGGATCGCCGTCGACCGATAGCACCCTGAGCAAATCCTACGATCCGCACGCCATCGAGCAGCGGATTTACGACACTTGGGAACGCGCCAGCGATTTTGCACCCAGCGGCCAGGGCAAGCCCTATTGCATCATGATCCCGCCGCCCAACGTCACGGGCAGCCTGCACATGGGCCATGCGTTCCAGGACACACTCATGGACACGCTCATTCGCTACCACCGCATGCAGGGCGACAACACCCTGTGGCAGGCAGGCACCGACCACGCCGGCATCGCCACCCAGATGGTGGTCGAGCGCCAGCTCGAGGCCGAAGGCAAAACGCGGCACGATCTCGGGCGCGAGGAATTCGTAAAGCGCGTGTGGAAGTGGAAAGCCGAATCCGGCGGCACCATCACGCGCCAGCTGCGGCGCATGGGCGCCTCGCTCGACTGGTCGCGCGAGCGCTTCACCATGGACGACGGCCTGTCACACGCCGTCACCGAAGTCTTCGTGCGGCTCCACGACGAAGGCCTGATCTATCGCGGCAAGCGATTGGTGAACTGGGACCCGGTGCTGCACACCGCCGTGTCCGACCTCGAAGTCGTTTCCGAAGAGGAAGCCGGCCATCTGTGGCATATCCGCTACCCCATCGCGGGTACGAAAGAACATCTCGTCGTCGCAACCACGCGCCCGGAAACCATGCTCGGCGATACCGCCGTGGCGGTGCATCCGGAAGACGAGCGCTACCAGCATCTGATCGGGAAAATGATGGAACTGCCGCTCACGGGCAGAATGATTCCGGTCATTGCCGACGAATACGTGGACAAAGAATTCGGTTCCGGTTGCGTAAAGATTACTCCGGCGCACGACTTCAACGACTACGAGGTCGGTAAACGTCACAACCTGCCGCAGATCAACATCTTTACCATTGACGCACGCATCGAACTACCGGGCTCACCCTATCAGGGGCTCGACCGATTCAAGGCGCGCAAGCAGATCGTCTCTGACCTCGAAGCCCGGAATCTGCTCGAAAAGGTCCAGGACCACAAACTCATGGTGCCGCGCGGCGACCGCACCGGTGCCGTGGTCGAACCTTTTATGACCGATCAGTGGTACGTAAAGGTAGCTCCGCTGGCCGCCGAGGCGATCAAGGCCGTCGAAGAAGGGCGTATTAAATTCGTTCCGGAGAACTGGACCAAGACCTATTACGAATGGATGCGCAACATCCAGGACTGGTGCATCTCGCGCCAGATCTGGTGGGGTCATCGGATTCCGGCGTGGTACGACGAGGCGGGCAAGGTTTATGTCGCGCGCACCGAAAACGAGGCACGCGCCAGATTCAAGCTGGCGCCGACCGTCGCGCTCAAGCAGGACGACGACGTTCTCGACACCTGGTTCTCCTCAGCACTGTGGCCGTTCTCCACGCTCGGCTGGCCGGAGCCGACACAAGCGCTGAAAACCTTCTACCCCACGAGCGTGCTGGTCACCGGCTTCGACATCATCTTCTTCTGGGTCGCGCGCATGATCATGATGGGCCTGAAATTCACCGGCGAGGCGCCGTTCCGCGAGATATACATTCACGGCCTGGTGCGCGACGCTCATGGCCAGAAGATGTCGAAATCCAAGGGCAACATCCTCGACCCCATCGACCTCATCGACGGCATCGATCTCGAATCGCTGGTCGCCAAGCGCACGCGTGGCCTGATGCAGCCGCAGATGGCGAAGAAAATCGAACAGGCCACGCGCAAGGAATTCGCCAACGGCATCCCCGCCTATGGCACCGACGCCCTGCGCTTTACCTTCGCCTCGCTCGCCACCCAGGGGCGCGACATCAAGTTCGATCTCGGGCGCATCGACGGCTATCGCAATTTCTGCAACAAGCTGTGGAACGCGGCACGTTACGTGCTGATGAATACCGAGGGGCATGACTGCGGACAAAATGACGGTGCGCTGGAACTGAATGTCGCCGACCGCTGGATTATTTCGCGCCTGCAGGAGGTCGCGGCCGAGGTGGAAACCGCCTTCGGGGATTACCGCTTCGACCTCGCGGTGCAGGCAATCTACAGCTTCGTATGGCATGAGTACTGCGACTGGTATCTGGAGCTTTCCAAGGTCGTGCTGACCGATGCCCGGAGCCGGCCGGAACAGCTGCGCGGCACGCGCCACACCCTGGTGCGGGTGCTCGAAACCCTGCTGCGGATGCTGCACCCCATCATGCCCTTCATCACCGAGGAAATCTGGCAGCGCGTGGCGAAACTCGCGGGCAAGACCGGCGCCAGCATCATGCGCGAGCCCTATCCCCTGCCGCAGAAAGACATGATGGATTCCGCCGCCACCGAGGAAATGCGCTGGGTCATGGCCGTGATCACCGGCGTGCGCAACATCCGCGGTGAAATGGACATCTCGCCCGGCAAACCTCTACCGCTGCTGGTGCAGGACGGATCGGCCACCGATAAAAAATACCTGGATGCCCAGCGCCATTATCTCACGGCACTTGCCAGGGCCGAATCCATCGGTTGGATCGAGAAGGGCCAAGAGGCGCCCGAATCGGCCACGGCGCTCATCGGCCACATGAAGGTGCTTATCCCGCTCGGCTCGTTGATCAACAAGCAGGCGGAGCTGGATCGGCTCGGCAAGGAAATGGAAAAAATCGAGAAGGACCTGTCCAAGGCGAAAACCAAACTGGCCAATCCGGATTTCGTCGCGCGCGCCCCGAAAAACGTGGTCGAACAGGAAAACCAGCGCGTGCAGCAATTCGAGACCGCGCTGGCCAACCTGAGCAGCCAGCGCTCCAAGGTTGAGGCATTGCCGGGATGAAGCCGGCCATGTATCGTTTCCCCCGCCATTTACCATTAGGAGTCACGATGAAAACCGGTTTATTGATTGGCTTTATCACCCTTTCTCTGTCCTTGAGCGCTTTTGGAAAGGAGCCGACGGGATTGAAATCCGACAAGCAGAAATTCAGCTACACCGTGGGCTTTCAGATCGGCCAGAACCTCAAGCGTCAAAACCTCGATCTGGATACCAAGGCCTTTACCCAGGGTGCACAGGACGCGATATCCAACGCCAAACCCCGTCTCACCACCGAAGAAATGCAGGCGGCGGTTCAATCCCAGCAAAAAAAGGAAATGGAAAAACAGGAGGTACTGATGAAAAAGAACCTGGAAGCCGGCCAGGCCTTTCTTGAGGCCAACAAGAAAAAGGAGGGTGTGATAGCGCTGCCGAGCGGATTGCAATACAAGGTCATTACCGAAGGCAAAGGCAAGCAACCTAAACCCATCGACACGGTGGTCGCCCATTACCGCGGCACATTGACCAACGGCACCGAGTTCGACAGTTCCTACAAGCGCAATGAGCCGGCCACCTTTCCGGTCGCCGGCGTGATCAAGGGTTGGCAGGAGGCACTGCCGCTGATGAAAGAAGGCGCCAAATGGCAGGTGTATATTCCGGCGGAACTCGGCTACGGGCCCCGCGGTGCCGGCGCCGCCATCGGACCGAACGAAGTGCTGATCTTCGATATCGAACTGGTTTCAGTAAAAAGTGAAGCGGAAGGCAAGGAAAGTAAATAAGGGCGTCGTCATTTCCATCATCGCCGGCGTTTGAGCTGGTAGGAGGTCATATCCTCCACAAACGCCTGGCAGGGAATGGCGTCGAGACCGCCGTGTTTCCCGATGGCCTGGCCAACGAGGCCATGGATATTCTTTACCACGGCTGATTCGTCCGTGCCTTTGCCCTGCAGGCGCTGCAAACCGAGCAGGCCGCCGAACTGAATTTTCACCTGCACGCTGTGAGGCATGCTGAGGAGATCGTCCTCCACGCCGAATGCCGGCAACGCGGCTTGTTTCATCCGCTGGAACAGCTTTTCGCACTGTTGATGAGTTTTGTCCGAGGCGCAGACGACATCCGGCCCGCCGCGGCGGGTCACCTGCTTTCCTTTCTCGCAACCGAATTGGCCGGTCACCAGCGTGTTGCTGAAGGCGCACTTGTGCTCTTCCATGTGTATTTCCCGCCTTGCCTGTTTTCTATTTCGTCTGGCCGGCGGAACCGCTGATGTGCCAATCGTAGGCACAATCGAGGTGCGTGCGCACCGCCATGATGCCGTTCAGACCGTCTTCGAGCATGGCGGCAAGTGGCGTGCGGTTGTCGAAACGGTGATTGATCCTGTTCATCCAGATCGAACTCATGTAGGCGTTGCGCGGATAGGACGTGCGCAGCGCGTCGGCAATGCCGACCAGATGCTCGATGCGTTCCATCACGCCGGCATCCTCCGGAAACGGCGTGCTCTGGCGAAACTGCCGGATCGCCCCCGGGCGCGTGCCTTTCGGCAGCGCCAGCAAGGCCACCTGATTGGCGGCGCTGACGCCCCAGCTGTCGAGCATGCTAATGATCGCGCGCGTGACCGTGACTCGGTCTTCGAGATTCATTTTTTCCACCAAAATCTCCCCGTCACAGGATGCGGAACAGCGGAAAAGTGTAACTGCCGTCGTTCAATCAATTATGGTAAAACGGGCCAGTTACCGCTGTAAACGCACGTGATTCGTAATGATATCCGCCTGACAAGACCGCCGGTCAATGCTCGCGCGTCGCGAGAAAGCGAATCTGCGGCCAGCGCTCCGTCGTGAGCTGGAGGTTGACCAGGGTCGGCGCCAGGTAGGTGAGATTGCCGGCGCGGTCGAGAGCCAGCCGCAGCTCGCTGTTTTTGCGGAACTCCTCGAGCTTCTTCGAATCGTCGCATTCCACCCAGCGCGCGGTCGCGACGTCGATCGAATCGTAGGTGCACTCCACGCCATACTCATGCTTCAAGCGATAGGCCACTACGTCGAATTGCAGCGCACCGACCGCCCCGAGGATGAGGTCATTGCTGACGAGCGGCCGGAAAATCTGGGTCGCGCCCTCCTCGCTCAGCTGGTCCAGCCCTTTCTGCAGAGCCTTCATGCGCAACGGGTCGCGCAACACCACGCGCCGGAAGAGTTCCGGGGCGAAATACGGAATACCGGTGAATTTGAGGTCTTCGCCCTCGGTGAACGTGTCGCCGATCTGGATCGTCCCATGGTTGTAAAGACCGATGATGTCGCCGGAGTAAGCGGAATCCACCTGCTCGCGTTCGCGCGCCATGAAGGTAATGGCATTGGCGATCTGCACGTCACGATCCAGCCGCACCTGGTGCATCTTCATGCCCTTGGAGTATTTGCCGGAGGTGATGCGGAAAAAAGCGATGCGGTCGCGGTGCTTGGGGTCCATGTTGGCCTGAATCTTGAAAACAAACCCGGTGAACGGTGCCTCATCCGGACCGACGACGCGCGTCGTGGTTTCGTGCGGACATGGCGGCGGCGCATACTGGATGAAGTTGTCGAGCAGTTCACGCACTCCGAAATTGTTGATGGCTGAACCGAAAAACACCGGGGTCTGCTCACCGCGCCGGTACTGCCCGGGATCGAATTCGTGACTGGCGCCCTTGACGAGTTCGATCTCCGCGCGCAATTCGGCGGCCTGTTCTCCGAGCACGGCATCCAGCTCCGGATTGTGCAGGCCGCGGATCACCACACCCTCCTGGATCTTACCGCCGTGCTGCGGACTGAAGAAATGCACGCTGTCGTCGGCCAGATGATAGACGCCCTTGAAGCGCTTGCCGCTGCCGATGGGCCAGGTCACCGGCGCGCAGCGTATCTTGAGCACGGTTTCCACTTCGTCCATGAGTTCGATGGGCTCACGGGACTCGCGGTCGAGCTTGTTGATGAACGTTATTATCGGCGTATGCCGCAGACGGCAGACTTCCATGAGTTTGATGGTGCGCTCCTCCACTCCCTTGGCGCCGTCAATCACCATCAGCGCCGAGTCGACAGCGGTCAGCGTACGATAGGTATCCTCGGAAAAATCCTCGTGGCCGGGCGTGTCGAGCAGATTGACGATGCAATTCCTGTACGGGAATTGCATGACCGACGAAGTCACGGAAATACCGCGTTGCTTCTCGAGTTCCATCCAGTCGGAGGTGGCGTGCCGGGCCGCCTTGCGGCCCTTGACCGAGCCCGCGAGCTGGATGGCGCCGCCGAACAACAGCAGCTTTTCGGTGAGCGTGGTCTTCCCCGCGTCGGGGTGGGAAATAATCCCGAAGGTGCGCCGCCGCGCGATCTCCTGATTCAGCTCAGACATGTCGGATGTGGAAAAGTGAAAAAATAAAAAGCGCGATTATACAAAAACTAAAAACCGCATAGCAGTACGATCTGCGCCGCAAAAAAGAAACCCCGCTTGGGGCGGGGTTCCTTAAGGACGGCTTGAAAGCAGCTTCAGCCTTCGACGACGACCTTGGTCGCTTGCATGCCTTTCGGTCCCTTCTGGGACTCGAAGCTCACGCTCTGCCCTTCAGCCAAGGACTTGAAGCCGCTACCCTGGATGACGGAATGATGCACGAAGACATCTTCACCGCCGTCCTGAGGTTTGATAAAGCCAAAACCCTTGGAATCGTTGAACCACTTTACTGTACCAGTACGCATTAAAATAACCTCGAAAATTGACTAAGAAAGTTTGCGATGCAGTGCGTGAAAGGAATTTGCGGAAGATACCTGTAGAGGAACTACCGAAATGTCTGACATGTGCTGCAACAAAATTACTATAGCCGATAGCGGGCCGGAATACCAGAGATAGGGGCCTCCCGAGCCAGCCGGGCAAGCGGGCCTTCAGTCGCCGGGCCAGAGGGTTCGCAGCCGGATGCGCCCGCGCATCGGAAAATCCAATATGCCGCGATGGCGGCGTACCTCGCGCAGGTAAAGTTTGGCGGCCCGGAACCCCAGCCGGAACGAGCGCCGGAAGTATTCAATTTCAGTCAGATGACCGCCCTTGAGGGCGTGCTTGAAACCCTCCTCAAAGCGGCCCGTCCGTATGTCGCGGGGGATCTTCAGACCGGCATGGCGCGGAGTTGGATAGCGGTGGCGCATGTTCGCCTCGCATCGGTTGACCTATATCCAAATATAGACCCTCGTGGCGGTAAATGTTTCCCCTTGTATTACAAACCCGGTCTTGTTATTACGGCGGGATAAATCCATGGTTTGAAATTCAGATCCCGATAAACAGGTCGTGCCTTGAACATGGGTGTGTCCCCTTATGTTTTCGACGCCAGCGCGGAAAATTTCCGCACGCTGGTTCTGGAAAATTCCGACAAAGGGCCGGTGCTGGTGAACTACTGGTCACCGCGCGCGGGGCCCTGCCTGATGCTGATGCCGCGACTGGTCCGGCTCGCTACCGAATTCAGCGGACGGTTTCTGCTGGTCATGCTCAATATCGATGAACTCGGACAACTGGCGCGCGAACACGGCGTGGCCAGCATCCCCACGTTAAAAGTATTCCGTCGCGGTCAGGCGGTGGACGCCTTGCACGGCGCCGAGTCGGAGACGGTGTTGCGGGAATTCATCGCCCGACACGTCGCGCGCGAGGCCGAAGCCAAGTACACCGCCGCGATCCTGGCTTACCAGCGCGGCGACCTCGACCGGGCGGTGACCCAGGCGGCGGAGGCCGCGTTGGCCGAACCGGACAATCCGCGTCTGGCGCTCGATCTGGTGAAGTTGCTGGTGTTGCAGCGGCGTTACGCGCAGGCCGATGGTCTTCTGAAATCGCTGCCGGCTGAAACCCGCGAACTCCCGGAAGTCCGCCATTTGTCCGCGCACGTGAATCTCATCCGTAGCGCCGAGGACGCCCCACCGCCCGAAACACTGATGAAAGCCATTGCCGCCGACCCTGACGATCTCGAAGCGAGATATCGCCTGAGTGCCGTCATGCTCAACCAGGATGAATACGAATTAGCCATGATGCATTTACTGGAAATCACCCGCCGTGACAACGCACTCCATCATCAGGCAGGCCGCGACGGTCTGCTCGCCATTTTCGCCCTGCTGGGCGAAGACGACGAACGCGTGCACCGTTACCGCGCCTTGCTGCACAAAGCGATGTATTAGCCACCCCTGTTATGTGTGCCC
>JBBTKS010000141.1:0-15161 GCA_038058885.1 Pseudomonadota bacterium | reverse complement strand
CCCAGTGCTAACTTCCCCCCCCCCCCTGATTTATAAGAGAATAATTATATTCTGATACGTTCGGATCGCCCGTCTGTCGATCAACTGGCATGAAAATAGCATAGCTTTAAGTAAGGATAGGATCTTTCATCTCAGGGACAAGGGATGCATAGAACGCAACGGTTATTTGCGGGGGATATACAATGTCAATCAGATTCTCAAGTCATTTATTGGTGTTGCTCTTGATGACGAGCGTGCCGGCCGGCGCGGCCGGTGTCGATGACGCCGACGAACGCCTGTTCCATGTGCAACTGGCCATAGCCGAGAAGGGCGATGTACGCGCCCAGTATTTTCTCGGGGAAATGCACGAACAGGGATTAGGAACCAAACAGGATCTTGATGAGGCGTTTAAATGGTACGCGAAAGCCGCCGAAAAGGGGGATACGTGGGCCAAAAGAAAACTGGCGCATCGTGCCGAAATCGAAGCAGACTTGAGGCAGGAACGAGCTCAGCAGAAAACTGCTAAAACCGTGAAGTCGCTCGCCCCCTCTTCGGGGAAACCGAAGACAGCGAATAGCGCAGCCAAGAGTACCGGCAAAGCAAAAACACTGGCCATCGTAGCGCAGACGAGTGAAAGCGCCATCGATGAGGAAAAAACCGGAAATGAGGAAAAAATCAAGGCGGTGGAAAGGGAGAAACGCCGCGCCGCCGTGCGCGCCATGATACTGGAGCGTATTCGCCATCCCGTCGGCGAACTGTTCGAATAGCCGTTCGGTTACATCGGCAGAATTAATTGAACTATAGGAAACTCAGGGATTCACGAGGGCCCGGCTCACGATAAGCTTTTCGTGATGCGGGAAACAAGAAGATCAGCTCGCCGCGTCGCGACGCAAAAGCGTTGCCTTGCTCCGCACGATTTCATCGATCAGCTTGTCGTCAATCCACAGAAAAGCCACGCGCGTAAAAGCGGACACGGTGTACATGCGAGGTTTCAGGCACGAGACAGGATTGCTCGCGGTGGCAGTCCCGCCGTCGACGAATTTTTCCACTCCGTCGGCAGCCACCAGCTTCACCGTGCCATCGAGCAGATAAAGATTCAAGGAATCGCTGGTACCGCGCTCGAGCAGTTGGGTCCCCGGCGGCACCTTGTAAATGAGGGATTGCGCCGCGATCGCCTCGAGTTTTTCATGATCCAAATCGCGAAATCTGGCAAAGATTTTCAGCGCCATCGGGTCTGCCGGCTCGGGATGACCGACCAGCGATGTAGCGATGTTCTTGATCAGCACGTTGACGTCGAGACTGTTTGCCACACCCTTGCCACCGGTGCCTCCTGAATCCAGCGTCACCTTCCGTTCCGCCCGTTTGTCGACGCCGTCATAGTGGTCGTCACCGTCGGTCTCTCCGGCAGTCTGGGTATTCTCCCGAACGTCGTCGATCAGCGTGAAAGCGGAGGGCTTGCGCATGCCTTTCTTGACCGCACCCTGATAAATCTTGTCCTTCAGTATTGTGATTTCACTTGAATCGCGCCTGCCCATCGGAATGGCGGCCAGCAGGTTAAGCACCTCCACGACCGGCGTCTCCCGGTCGGCTGACGTGATGGGTCTGTCCAGAATGGACGCGTAATCGTCCAGCGTGGCGTCGCGGTCGTACAGCACCGGACAATAAACCGGCATTCCGGGATTCGAGCCATCCTTGTAATCGAGGAACAGCTCCATGCCGCGGAAAATACTCTTTTCCTGATTTTTCCTCTGGAAAGCAGTCAGATCCTTATCGGTCGTCATCCCGGTCACCGGATATAGCCGGCGCACGATATGTTTCTCGAGCAGCAGGGTATCGGAACCCCAGGGACGTTTCTCCTGTGTTCGATGGATGATGGCCAGACGGAAATTTCCCTGCACCGGATTCTGCAGGTAGGCCATGAGATAACGGCCGTTGTAGTCGATGAAGGTCTTGGTGAGTTTGGCGTCGAGGACAAATTTTTTGTCCTGTCCGTAGAAACCAAGCTGACCTTCAGGTGTCAACGTATAGAACCCGACCAGACCCGGAAATGTTTCAATGGTATTCATCGCTCGTTTCTTGCCAAAACTATGTATTTTCAACAACCTCAGTGTGTTATCTAAAGATAGATGAAAGCAGGAAACATGCCACAAACGGCGATGCCGCCGCCTGTTTTTGACTTGCCGCAATCCGGAACACACTGACATACAAGGGAATTTCAGCCTCCGTTCAAAACCATGGCAATATGGCGAAAGAAGCCGCATTGACTGTAGCTGAATCGAAAAGGAACCTCATGTCATCCATCCAGCAGGCCATCCTGGCCAAAAAGGCCGCACTGGCCGAAGTCGTCAGCGAACCCATGGCGAAACTCGGCGAACGCTGCGTCGAAATCTGGCCTGACGCCAATGCACTCGACCGCCTCCTGCACGAAGCCATAGGGACCATCCCCCATTGCCATCTGCTCTATGCCTGGGATATCAACGGCATCGAGGTTTCGTCCATGGTACAGGCGAGCGGTATCGATCCTTCCTGGCGCGGACGGGATCTGTCGCAACGGCCCTATCTGAAAAATCACCTGCCGTTCAAGGGCGTCATGCTCTCGTCCGTGTACATGAGCCAGTACGTCCCCAAGCAATGCATCACCGCGCTGCAGGCCGTCAGCAAGGACAACCGGCTTCTCGGATTCATCGCCGCCGATTTCGCGCTCGCCGATCTCATTCAGGACAAACGCCTGAGCCCGCCGCCGATGCGCTGGCAGCAGTTCCGCGGCGATCCGGCGGTACGCGGGACGGTATTCATGCAGGAGCGCGCGCCCAGCCTGCTGGACAAGCACATCGACCAGGTGCTCGATCTCGTTCACCGTCTCATGTCGCACCACGGCGTGTTTCACAGCAAAATCCATTTCTCGAGCGGGCGTTGCTCGCTGTGGCTGTTCGACGATCCCTACAACTACCGCCTGCACAATATCGATGAAATCATCAATCCGGATATCTGTCTCGCCTACCCTGTCTGTCCCTATCCGGCGAACGCCAAGGTCTCGCCGAAACAGATCCGCCAGGTGCTGGACGAGTTCAAGTCGCTGCGCTTTGCCGATGAAACAATCTACCTGCGCTCCAGTTCCATCAATATCATGAACGGTCTGGTGGGGCTCACTTTCTCCTGCGACGGTTCGCATTACATGTCGACCGGAGAATTTCTTGAAAAAGACCTGTCCTTCTGGCTGGGCTCGCTCAACAGCCAGCCGCTGGAAGCGGACGCCTGACCCGAATTCCTTCAGGAAGGTCCGGCGATTTTCCCGGCGCGGAACAGGCCAACCAGCGTTTTGGCGTCCGTAATCTGATTGGCCTGCGCCCAAGCGAGCGCTTCCGTGAATGGAATCCAGTGGACCTCGATAATCTCATGCGTCTCCGTATTGGCCGGCACGTGTATTAAATTACGCGCCAGAAACAGATGCACTATTTCAGTGAATACGCCGGGTGAGCTGACGATTTTCCCCATGGGCTCCCAACGGCCGGCGCGCAGGCCCGCCTCCTCCTCCAGTTCACGCTGCGCAGTGGCCAAGGGCGGCTCGCCCGCATCCAGCTTGCCGGCGGGCAGTTCCCACAACCAGCCGCCGGCCACGTGACGGTACTGCCGCAGCAGGCAGACTCGATTCTCGTTATCGAGCGCCACCACGGCGGCGCCTCCGGGGTGGCGGACGATTTCGAGCTCAGCCATCGCACCGTTCGGAAGCGTGACTCTCTCCAGATAAAGGTCGATGATTTTTCCGCGGTAAACAGTCGTTTTATTGTCCGCCATGGTTCATATCCCCGGAATCGATATAGCCTGTCGTCATGGCATTCTATCGTAATCGCGGCGCGGGTTCGCCGCCGGGCATGCGTTAGGCGCCCGGGAAAGTAGCGGGTAAAATCGGAGAAGATTCATGTCTTCCTGGAAAGAATCATCTGGAATTTTTCATGGAATTTCACATCAAAGCGGGCTACGGAAGAAAGATATGACATACCGCACAACCACAGCGCTCCTCCTTGTCTCCCTGCTAACGGGCGGGTTGCTCGCGGGTTGCGCTACCGTGCCTGAAACCGGACGCTCGCAAATACTCCTGGTCAGTCCCGCCGAGGAGATGCAGCTCGGCTTCCAGGAGTTCGAAAAACTCAAAAAGTCGGTGCCGATCTCCAAGGACCCGGCGGCGAACGCCCAACTGCAGCGCGTGGGTCAGCGCATCGCCGCGGTGGCAGCGCTGCGCAATGCGCGCTGGGAATTCGTGCTGTTCGACAAGCCCAACGAACCCAATGCCTTCTGCCTGCCCGGCGGAAAAGTCGGGGTTTACAGCGGTATCCTGCCCATCACCAAGGACGATGCCGGACTTGCCACCGTCATCGGTCACGAAGTGGCGCATGCGGTTGCGCGTCACGGCGCGGAACGCATGTCCGAAGGCCTGCTGATCCAGCTCGGCGGACAACTGCTGGAACAGGCGACACTCGGCCGGTCGGAAGCCAGCCGTGTCGCGCTGCAACAGGCCTACGGTATCGGGAGCACGCTGGGCGTGGCGCTCCCGCATTCGCGCGGTCAGGAATTGGAGGCCGATCGACTCGGCGTCCTGTACATGGCGCGCGCCGGTTACCAGCCGCGCGAAGCGCTCGCGTTTTGGAAACGCTTTGCCGAATACAAAAACAAAAATGGCGGCGGGAAACAGGTCGGGTTCCTGAGCACGCACCCGCTCGACGATCAGCGCATTCGCCAGATCGAGGGCCTGATCCCGCAGGCTGAAATGGAATACCGCAAGCCCTAGACATTTCGTTTTCCGGCATACCCGGGCCAAAAAAGCTTACTGCTATTTCCTTATTTTTTGTCGGATTGAATTGCCATTCCGTCGCCCCATAATCTGCCAAAGGATCACAAGACGTCGACCGATGGCGGAGCGGGATGCGCCATGATGCACCCTCTCCCGCCCCATCCGGCGGTCAAGGAGGTTATATGTTCATCCGCAGACTCTACTTTGTAATACCCGACGAAACTCAGGCCGCACAGGTTGTTAACGATCTCGAAACTGCCGGAGTAGCTGTCCAACACATGCACGCCATTGCCGGCAGAGGCGCTACGCTTACGCGTCTGCCGCCGGCGACCGAGCGTCAGCGTCAGGATGCCGGCTCGCGCCTGGAACGCCTGGCGTGGAGCGGGAACCTGTTGCTGTTTTTTCTTGGTACAGTCGGCATGCTCGCCTCGCTGGCATGGTCATCGCTGATTGGCGGGGCGCTGTCCGTCACCTTGATGATGCTGACCCTGGCTGCCGGGGCCTTGTTCGCTCTGCGCGTGCCCGATACCCATCTCGATGAATTCCGCGGCGTACTGTCGCACGGAGAAGTGCTGCTAATGGTGGATGTGCCGAAACGGCGGGTGGCGGAAATCGAAGAATTAATATACCGGCGCCATCCCGAGGTCACGCCCGGCGGCGTCGGCTGGACCATCGAGGCCCTGGGAATCTAGAAGGAAGCGGGTTTGATGCCGACGCTCAGATCGCGCGCCAGGATGATTGCATCCTCGCGCCCCTGGCGGGAGGGGTAGTAGCTTTTCCGCGTTCCGACCTCGTCGAAACCCAGCTTGGTATAAAGATGGTAGGCAGCGGCATTGGACACGCGCACCTCGAGCAGCGCGATGCGCGCCTTCTTTTGCCGGGCAAGGTCGAGCAGGAACAGCACCATGCCCTCGCCGAGACCGCGCCGCTGATAATCCGGGTGCATGCAAATGTTGAGGATATGGCATTCACCCACGGCGACCGACATGATGCCGTGACCGATAATGCCCTGCGGTGATTCATACACATAGCAATGGCAACCCACGCGCAGACAGTCGCGGAATATGGGCAATGTCCAGGGGAAATCGTAAGCCATGCTCTCGACCTTGAGAACCGCGGTCAGATCGTGTCCGGTCATGGGCCGCAGCAGCGGCTGCGGCGCGGCGACAACGGCGCTCATGATTTCTCCCGCCCCGGGTCCGGCATCGCGGCCATCACGGTTTTGGCGAGACACAAATCATCCCAGACCTTGCGCTTGTCGGCCGGGTTGCGCAGCAGATAGGCCGGGTGATACGTCACGATCAGCGGCGTGCCGTGGTAAGACAGACGCTGCCCCCGAAGCTTGCCGAGCGGGACTTCGGTCTTGAGCAGGCTGTGGGCGGCGTGGCGGCCGAGCGCCACGATGAGACGCGGCTTGATCAGCTCGATCTGGCGGAGCAGATACGGCTCGCACTGGATCACCTCTTCCGGCTGGGGGTCGCGGTTACCCGGCGGCCGGCATTTGAGCACATTGGCTATATAAACTTCCTCGCGCTTCAAGCCAATGGCGAACAGTATCGCATTCAACAACTGGCCTGCCCGGCCCACGAACGGCTCGCCCTGACGGTCCTCGTCTCCCCCCGGAGCCTCGCCGATGAACATCCATTGGGCGCGGCGATGACCGACACCGAAAACCGTTTGTGTGCGCGTGGCGTGAAGCGAGCATTTTGTGCAGGAACGTACGGCTGCTTCGAGTTCCGCCCAGTCCCTGGAATCCAATGCGACGTTCGATGGGTGTTCGAGGCCAACCGGCCCGGCGGGGACGATGGCTGGGGCGGTAAAACCGGGCGGCGTCCCGGTGACTTCCATCGGTGAAGCGTCGACCGCCTGGCGCGGCTCCCAACGGGTGATGCCGAGCGCATCGAGATATTGCCGGCGACGTGTTTCCGTCCTTAGGTCCGTAGACGCGGCATCCCTGCCGCACTTCTCCAACGCATCGTTCATGACGATAAGCATACGGCAGAGGCAGGCAAATACAAGACGGCGTCGGTGTCAGCGACTGTCTTTGCCATGGATCACCAGCAGCCGTTGCCGACCGCGCTCGGCCAGCCACACCGACCCGTCGCTGCCGAAAGCCATGCCCTGCGGCGAGCGCAACCCGGAAAGCACCGTCTCCAGCGCGCCATCCTTGAGCCGCAGCAAGCGGCCGTCGCGCGTATCCTCGGTGATCCACAGCGAACCGTCCGGGGCGATTTCCACCTGATCCGGTTCGTCGAGATCGTCCACCACAACGTTAACTTCGCCGCCCTTGAAGGACAGCACGCGTCCCGTCGCGGTCTCGGCGAAAATTACCGCGCCGTCCGGTCTTGCAACCAATCCCTCCGGCCGGTTCAATCCGCCAAGAATAACTTCTACCGCCTTCGCCCCATCCCGAGGCACACGCAACAGCCGGCCGTTGATGCTGTCCTCCGACACCACGAGAGCGCCGTCGGGAAGCGTGTCGATGCCTTCAGGATTATGCAGCGTGGCAAGCACGCGCTGTTTATTCGACGCCAGGTCGAATTCCAGCACACGCCCTTCGGAGACCTCTTCCGTGATAAACAGAAATTTCCCACGAAGCAAAAGGCCATCCGGCCGGCTGAACCCGGATGCCACCATGGTGACTTCGCCCCGTCGCAGCCTTATTACCTTGCCCGCGCCGTTCGGAAGCTCCTGCGTGGCGTACAACGATCCGTCGGGGGCCATGACCAGATTGTCGATGCCGGGCAGATTCTGCGTCACCACGCGGTATTTCCAGCCCGCTTCGGCAACAACTTCCGCCGCCGTGACGGATTCGCTGCCTGCAGCAAAGACGGCGATAACGGCGGCGGCCAATCCGCATAAAAACCGGACGGATACCTCACGTTTTTCAGGTGTCAATCAACCTCCCTTGAAATACAGGGCGCCTCTTCAGCGCCCCGTGATTTCGTTATATCGGCTGGTCCACCTGCGGATGCGTGCGCTCCGCCGGCACGATCAGCTTGTTCAGTGCGTTCAGATACGCCTTGGCCGACGCGATGACGATGTCGGTATCCGCGCCGTGGCCATTCACGATACGTCCGGCCTTCTCCAGTCGTACCGTCACCTCGCCCTGCGAGTCGGTGCCGCTGGTGATGTTGTTGACCGAGTACAGCAACAGCTGGCCGCGGCTGCCGACGATGCTGTCGATCGCCTTGAACGCCGCGTCCACCGGCCCGCCACCCGGGGCACCGGCCTTGTGCTCCGATCCGTTCACGGCCAGCGTCACGTTGGCAAACGGCGTTTCGCCGGTCTGCGAACAGACCTTGAGCGAGACCAGGCGATAATGCTCGTTCTCCTGTTCGAGATCGGCCTCGGTCACCAGCGCCTGCAAATCCTCGTCGAAGATTTCGTGTTTCTTGTCGGCGAGGTCCTTGAAGCGTTCGAACGCCGAGTTCAATTCCTGTTCGGTCTTGAACTCGATACGCAGTTCCTTGAGACGGCTCTTGAAGGCGTTGCGCCCGGAATGCTTGCCGAGCACCATGCGGTTCGCCGACCAGCCGACGTCTTCGGCGCGCATGATTTCGTAGGTCTCGCGCTTTTTGATGACGCCGTCCTGGTGGATGCCGGACTCGTGCGCGAAGGCGTTCGCGCCCACGATCGCCTTGTTCGGCTGCACCGGGAACCCGGTGATATTCGAGACCAGGCGCGAAGCCGGCACGATCTGGGTGGTATCGAGCCGCGTGTCGCAGGAAAATATATCCCGGCGCGTACGCACGGCCATGACCACTTCCTCGAGCGAGGCGTTGCCGGCGCGTTCGCCGAGGCCGTTGATGGTGCACTCGACCTGGCGCGCGCCATTGAGCACCGCCGAAAGCGAGTTGGCGACGGCGAGCCCCAGGTCGTTGTGGCAATGCACCGAAAATACCGCCTTGTCCGAATTCGGCACCCGCTCGCGCAGCGTCTTGATGAGCGCGCCGAACTGATGCGGCAGGTTGTAGCCCACGGTGTCGGGGATATTCACCGTGCGCGCGCCGGCATCTATCACGGCCTCGAGCACCCGGCAAAGGAAGTCGATCTCCGAGCGGCCGGCGTCCTCCGGCGAGAATTCGATATCGTCAGTGTACTGTCGCGCGTGCTTGACCATCGATACCGCCCGCTCCAGAACCTGCTCCGGCGTCATGCGCAGCTTGTGCTGCATATGGATCGGGCTCGTGGCGAGAAAAGTATGGATACGCCCGCGTTTCGCGGGCTTGATCGCCTCGGCCGCACGGTCAATATCCTTTTCCACGGCGCGCGCCAGGGCGCATACGGTGCTGTCCTTCACTTCCTCGGCCACCGCTTTCACCGCCTCGAAGTCGCCGAGGCTGGCCACGGGAAATCCGGCCTCGATGATGTCGACGCGCATGCGTTCCAGCACCTTGGCGATGCGGACCTTTTCCTCGCGTGTCATGGACGCTCCGGGACTCTGCTCGCCGTCGCGCAACGTCGTGTCAAAAATAATCAATGAATCGTTCATGGTCTTGTCTCTGCGAAAATGTGCCCTGCTTCGGCCAAATGGTTTCCCTCCAACTCCCCCTCTCCCGCGATAGCGGGAGAGGGCAAGGGGTGAGGGCGTGTCCTGTCATTACATAATCGTGAACATGATTTTAAAATCATGCGGATTAAAAACAGGTTCTTGGTTGCGTATTATATTCCTCGCCAGGAAGGGGGGTTAGATTGCGCCTAGCGGCGCAGCAGCAGTCGTGCAGCAAGAGAGAAAGGCATGCAGGTTGATACCGCCGCCTGACGGGGCGATACAATACCGGATGAATTGGCGAATTGTGGCTGCATATTTAAAGCATAAATCAAACCGGGATAAAATGAAACCCGGGGGCCGCGAAATCTACATGCCGCGGGGGTGATGCTTCTCGCCAGGATCCTTTTCCTCCCGGCGCAGCCAATGAAACAGGATGGCCACCGGCCCGGACAGGGCGTAAACAAAGAAGGTCAGGAACAGCACCTGCGGCGGGTCCTGAAACAGGAGCACGAAGATCAGCGGCACCGCGAGGATGGTCATGAACGACACCCGCCCGCGCAGGTCCACGTCCTTGAAGCTGCGATAGCGGATATTACTGACCATCAGCACGCCGGCCATCACGGTGATAATCAGCGCGGCGATGCTGATATCCCTTCCCGGCACGCCGTTGGCATGCAGCACCCAGACGAAACCGACGATCAGGGCCGCGGCCGCCGGGCTGGGCAGGCCGCGGAAATAGCGCTTGTCGTGCAATCCGACCTGGGTGTTGAAACGCGCCAGACGCAAGCCGGCGCCGGCGGTGTAAATGAAGGCCGCGAGCCAGCCGAGCTTGCCCATGCCGGACAGCGCCCATTCGTACATGACGAGCGCGGGGGCAAGCCCGAAGGACACCATGTCCACCAGACTGTCGTATTGCGCGCCGAAATCGCTTTCCGTGTGAGTAAGACGCGCGATCCGTCCGTCGAGCGCGTCCAGGATCATAGCGATGAAAATGGCCAGGGGGGCGTATTCGAAACTCCCGTTCATCGCCTGCACGATGGCATAGAATCCGGCAAAAAGATTCGCCGTGGTGAACAGGCTCGGAAGAATGTATATCCCCCGGCGGCGGCGTTTCTCCTCGAGCTCGGGTGTATCGTCAAGATTTTCCATCATCTCTCCTGCGCCTTACGGCGCGAGTCGGGCGATCACGTCGTCGGCGCCCTTCACGCTGTCGCCCAGGGACACTTCGAACCGGGCCTCCAGTGGAAGATAAACATCCACACGCGAACCGAAACGGATGAAGCCGTAACGTTCACCCCGGGCAATCCGTTCGCCCGGCTGCACATAACAGAGTATACGCCGTGCAATCAGACCGGCAACCTGCACCACCACCACGTCCTGCCCCCGATCGGTGCGTATCCACAGGGCGTTGCGCTCATTGTCGAGCGAGGCCTTGTCGAGGGCGGCGTTGACGAATTTTCCCGGACGGTACCAGCGTTCCATGATTTTTCCCGCCACCGGGCTGCGATTGGAGTGCACGTTGAACACGTTCATGAAGACACTCACGCGCCGGGACGGGCGTTTGAGGTAAGGGTCCTCGACCTCGCCCAGCGCGATCACCTTCCCGTCCGCGGGGCAGATGACCGCGTCGGGCGCGTCCGGAACCTGCCGGGGAGGATCGCGAAAGAACTGGAGGATAAAGACGAGAACAATCCAGAAAGGCGCTGCCCACGCGGGTCCGGCGAAATAATGCACCGCCAGCGCCGCGCCCGCGGCGAGCGCGATATGCCACCGGCCCTCGCGGGCGAGTATAGGGTAACGATTGTCAGCCATGAGAACATTCACCGCAAAGGCGCAAAGAGCGCAAAGTTAAAAAAATAAAAACTCTTGGATTTTCTTTGCGTCCTTTGCGCCTTTGCGGTGAATTTTTTTCAGTTCTTGGTTTTGTCGACAATGCGGTGGGCCTTGATCCAGGGCATCATGTCGCGCAACTTGGCGCCGACCTCTTCGATCGGGTGTTTGGCCGCCTGGGCGCGCATCTCGGGGAAGCGCTTGCCGCCGGTCTCGTTCTCCGCCATCCATTCCTTGGCGAACTGGCCGGACTGGATTTCCTTGAGTATCTTTTTCATCTCGGCCTTGGTCTGCTCGTTCACGATGCGCGGACCGCGCGTATAGTCACCGTACTCGGCGGTATTCGAGATCGAGTAACGCATGTTGGCGATGCCGCCTTCGTACATGAGGTCCACGATCAGCTTCAGCTCGTGCAGGCATTCGAAGTAGGCCATCTCCGGCGGATAGCCGGCCTCGACCAGCGTCTCGAACCCGGCCTGGACCAGGTGCGTGGCGCCGCCGCACAGCACCGCCTGTTCGCCGAAGAGATCGGTCTCGCATTCGTCCTTGAAAGTGGTTTCGATGACGCCGGCGCGACCGCCACCGATGGCCGAGGCGTAGGACAACGCCACTTCACGCGCCTTGCCCGAGGCGTTCTGCTTGACGGCAATCAGGCACGGCACGCCACCGCCCTGGGTGAATGTCGAACGCACCAGATGACCCGGGCCTTTCGGCGCGATCATGATGACGTCAAGATCGGCGCGCGGCTGGATGAAACCGAAATGAATCGAGAAGCCGTGGGCCACGGCCAGGGTCGCGCCCTTTTTCAGGTTCGGTTCGATGCTTTCCTGGTAGATCTTCTTGTGCTGCTCATCCGGCGCGACAATCATGACTACGTCCGCGTCCTTGACCGCATCCGGGACATTCTTCACGGTGAGCCCGGCGTTCTTCGCCTTCGCGACCGAAGCCGAGCCCTCGCGCAGCCCGACCGTCACCTGCACCCCGCTGTCCTTCAGGTTCTGCGCGTGCGCGTGGCCCTGCGAGCCGTAGCCCACGATGGTGACTCTCTTGCCGCGGATATGGGAAAGGTCAGCGTCTTTGTCGTAAAAAACTTTCATGTCAACTCCTTAAAATATTATGTAACCGCAGATGAACGCAGATTCCAATTATGATGAACGCGGATTAGATTAGAGTTACTAAAAATTATCTGCGTTTATCTATAAAAAACATCCGCGCGCATCTGCGTTCCATAAATAATACTTAAACTCGCAGGTTTTTCTCGCCGCGGGCAATACCGGAAACCCCGGAACGCACCACCTCGACGATACCCGCCGCGCGCACCGCCTGCACGAAGGCATCGATCTTGTCGCTGGTGCCGGTGAGTTCGATGGTGTAAGTCGTTTCGGTCACGTCAATGATACGCCCACGGAAAATATCCACCAGCCGCTTGACCTCGTCGCGCATGGCGCCATTGGCATTGACCTTGATGATCAGCAATTCACGCTCGATATGCGGGCCTTCCGTGAGATCCACGAGCTTGACCACGTCCACGAGCTTGTTGAGCTGTTTGGTGATCTGCTCAATCACGTCTTCCGAGCCGCTGGTGACGAGTGTGAGGCGCGAGAGTGTCGCGTCCTCGGTGGGTGCCACGGTGAGCGACTCGATATTGTAACCGCGCGCGGAAAACAGCCCGGCCACGCGCGACAGCGCACCCGACTCGTTTTCCAGCAGCATCGAGATGATATGGCGTGTCACGCGAGTTCCCGGTCGGTCGGCACCACCGCCTTGCAAGGCTTGAGATGCATTTCGTGCTGGCCCTTGCCCGCGGCGATCATCGGGTAGACGTTCTCGTTCTGGTCGGTGATGAAATCCAGGAACACCAGCCGGTCCTTCATCTTGAGCGCCTCCTTGAGCGCGCCCTCCACGTCGCCCGGTTTCTCGATCTTCATACCGACATGGCCGTAGGATTCCGCGAGCTTCACGAAATCCGGCAATGCATCCATGTAAGAGTGCGAATAACGCCGGTCGTAAAAGAATTCCTGCCACTGGCGCACCATGCCCATATAGCGGTTGTTCAGGTTCACGATCTTGATCGGCAGATCGTACTGCTTGCAGGTCGAAAGTTCCTGGATGCACATCTGGATCGACGCCTCACCGGTCACGCAGCACACCGTCTCCTTGGGAAACGCCATCTTTACGCCCATGGCCGCCGGAAGTCCGAATCCCATCGTGCCCAAGCCGCCGGAGTTGATCCACCGGCGCGGCTTGTCGAAGCGATAGAACTGCGCGGCCCACATCTGATGCTGCCCGACATCGGAAGTAATGAAGGCATCGCCCTTGGTGATCTCGAAGAGCTTCTCGAGCACGTACTGCGGTTTGATGAGCTTGCTGTCGTGGTCGTAGTCGAGGCAGTTCATGGCGCGCCACTGGTCGATCTGCTTCCACCAGGCGGCGGGCGCCTCCTTGTCCGGTTTCTTCTTGGAAGCCTTGATGAGCTTGATCATGTCGCGCATCACCGCCTCGGCGCCGCCGACGATCGGAATTTCCACCGGCACGTTCTTCGAGATCGAGGCCGGGTCGATGTCCACGTGGACGATGCGTGCGTGCGGACAGAACTTCTCGAGGTCGCCGGTCACGCGGTCATCGAAACGCGCACCGATGGCGATGAGCACGTCGCATTCGTGCATCGCCATGTTGGCCTCATAGGTGCCGTGCATGCCGAGCATGCCGACAAACAGCGGGTCGCTCGCGGGAAACGCGCCCAGCCCCATGAGCGTGTTGGTGCACGGATAAGCCAGCAGGCGCACGAGATCGGTGAGCGCCCCGGAGGCCTCGCCGAGAATCACGCCGCCGCCGGTGTAGAACATCGGCCGGTGCGCGGCGAGCATCAGGTCGACCGCCTTCTTGATCTGGCCCGGATGCCCTTTCAGCACCGGGTTGTACGAGCGCATGGTGACGCTCTTCGGGTATTCGTACTCGCACTTGTGCGCGGTCACGTCCTTCGGGATGTCCACGAGCACCGGGCCGGGCCGGCCGGTGGTGGCGATGTAGAACGCCTTCTTGATGGTCGTGGCGAGTTCCCTGACGTCCTTCACCAGAAAGTTGTGCTTCACGCACGGGCGCGTGATGCCGACCGCGTCCACTTCCTGAAACGCGTCGTCGCCGATCAGGCTCGTCGCCACCTGGCCGCTGAACACCACGAGTGGAATCGAGTCCATGTACGCAGTGGCGATGCCGGTCACGGTGTTGGTCACGCCCGGGCCGGAGGTCACGAGCACTACGCCGGGACGCCCGGTGGCGCGCGCGTAGCCATCGGCCGCGTGTGCCGCGCCCTGCTCGTGCCGCACCAGGATGTGCTTCACCTTATCCTGCCGGTAGAGCGCGTCGTAGATGTGCAGCGCCGCGCCGCCGGGATAGCCGAAGACGTGCTCCACGCCTTCGTCTGCGAGGCAGCGGACAAAAATATCTGCGCCGGTTAATTCCACAATATCCTCAGGGAATAAAAAAGCCCGCGCCAGCCCCAAACCGGGCGCGCGGGCGTTAGCGGTTGCCGGTTTAAAAATAAGAAATTACTTATAAGTATCGGCAGGGTCAATAGCAAAACGGCAATAAACCATGCTTTTTACTGTCTTCGCCAAGCGGTTTTACCGGCCGTGTCTTCCAGAATAATCCCTTGGCCCTTGAGTTCGTCGCGGATGCGGTCGGATTCCGCCCAATTCTTGCTCCGGCGAGCCTCTGTGCGCCGGGCGATCAGGGTCTCAATCTGCTCGTCAGTCAGGCCGTCGGCCGCGCCGCCACGCAAAAACGCCTGGGGCTCGCGCTGCAACAGGCCCAGGATACCGCCCAGACGGCGCAAGGCGGCGCCGAGGGGCGCGGCCGCGGCCAATTTACCCTCCTCCCGCAGCTTGTTGATGTCGCGCGCCAGCTCAAACAGCACCGCCAGGGCACCGGACGTGTTGAAGTCATCGTCCATGGCGGCGTGAAATCTTTCATCAGGCGCGGCGGTCCCCTCCGCCGGTCGCTCTCGGCTTCCTGCCTCTCGCGACACTTGCGCATCCCCGTGCATCGCAGGCAGGTCCTTGAGCGCGA
>JBBTKS010000140.1:0-2589 GCA_038058885.1 Pseudomonadota bacterium | reverse complement strand
GCGCAGCTTCAGGCGCTCGCGCGCGTCCATGGCGATGCGGTAAATGCTGGCATAGCGCGCCTCGGTCTCCTTGAACTCCACGTACTGGCGCATGTTGTTGTCGAAGGAGTCGATCTTTTGCAGCAGTATCTGTGAGAACGACAGGAACGGTCCGGCGAAAGCGGCATTTTCCTCGGCGCTCAGGGTCATCGTGGCCAGGGCCTGCTTGTACGCGGCCACCTTGCTGCCCACGGTTTGCGCGCCGCGGGTGATGCCGGAGAGGACGTTGGAGATGCTGGCAAAGGACTGATGAATCTGTTTCGTGGTCTTCAGGATCTCGATGAGCTTGCGCAGCATGGTTTCCTCGCCGCTGGTGCGCAAGAACAGCGCCTGCAGGCTTTTTTTGGCGTCCTCCAGCAATTCCGGACGCAGCAGCGCGTGCTCCTCGATGAAGTAGAGCGCGGTCATCGAGACCAGCGCTTCGCGGTGCTGCGGATCGGTAGACTTTTCGTTGAGCATTTATGTCTTGCCCGGTGGGCGGTGTCCTGGGGGTATGAATTGCCGCGGCGGCAAGGGTCAGGTCAACATGCATTGCCCGGGAGCTTCCTCATCATTAATATAGCCAATGCATGGCGCCCTGTCGCCACGGTTGTTGAAGAGGTTTCGTGCCGGGGATTGAACTTGTAAGGCATCGGCCCCATCTAACTTTACCGAATATGCACTGGTTTATAACGGGAGAATCCTAGATCCATGAAGCGCACTTTGCTGTTTGTAGCGACCAACATTGCCGTCCTGCTCGTCCTGAGTATCTCGGCCAGCATCCTGATCAGAATGCTGGGTATTCAGGAAATGCCGGGTGGACTCAATCTGCAGTCTTTGGTGATCTTTGCCGCGGTGATCGGTTTCGGCGGTTCGTTCATCTCGCTCGCCATGTCCAAATGGATGGCCAAGCGCGCGACCGGTGCGACCGTCATCGAGCAGCCGCGCAACAGCACCGAGCAGTGGCTGATCGAGACCGTCCGGCGTCAGGCCAAGCAGGCCGGCATCGGCATGCCGGAAGTGGCGGTTTACGAGGCCCCGGATGTCAACGCCTTCGCCACCGGCATGAGCCGCGATTCGGCGCTGGTGGCGGTCAGCACCGGCCTGCTGAATTCCATGGACAAGGACGAGGCCGAGGCGGTGCTGGGCCATGAAATCACGCACGTGTCGAACGGCGACATGGTGACGCTGGCGCTGATCCAGGGCGTGTTGAACACCTTCGTGATCGTGTTGTCACGCGTGGTTGGTTACTTCGTGGATCGCGTGATTCTTAAGAACGAACGCGGCGCCGGCATTGGCTTCTTCGTCAGCAGCATGGTCGCGCAAATCGTGCTCGGCATCCTCGCGAGCATGATCGTGATGTGGTTCAGCCGTCAGCGCGAATTCCGTGCTGACGCGGGCGGGGCGAAACTCGCTGGCCGCGACAAGATGATCGCCGCGCTCAACCGGTTGAAGGCGATGCATGAACCGGCGCAGTTGCCCGACCAGATGGCCGCCTTCGGCATCTCCGGCGCGCCCGCCGGTGGCTTCAGGCGGTTGTTCATGTCGCACCCGCCGCTGGACGAGCGGATTGCCGCGCTGAAGCAGGCGCGCTGATCGTTCAACGCAAAAGCCCTCCGTGCCTGGGCACGGAGGGCTTTTCTTTTGCCGGGCCGTTTTTGTCACCCGCCGCGGCCAACGGTCGTGAAAATCCGGAAATTCGGTCGGTGCCCGGGGGGTGACCGCACACACCCGTTTCCCGGTGCCCAGGCTGGTCACCGGCCCCTGAATCATCTGTGCCTCGGGCACATCAAAGTCATTGCCGTGGCGTCCGCCTGACGTTCCGGGGACCGGCAACTAATTCCCTGCGCCAAGGTCGGATGTTTATCTAAATAATGAATACCAAGGGTTCCTGGGAGAACAGCGTGCGCATTATCCGCAAATCTACCGATATCTCGCCGAGCGAGATTACGTCGCCAGAGATTTATCGGCAGCGCCGGCGTTTCCTGCGTGAAGCGAGCGTCCTGGCCGCCGCCGGTGTCACCGCGGCACTGCTGCCCGCGGCGGGAGAAGCCGGTCAGAAATTCCCCAACCTGCGCAAGAGTCCGTTTTCGCTCGACGAGAAGACGACCTCCTGCAAGGACATCACCCGCTACAACAATTTTTACGAATTCGGCAGCGCCAAAAGCGATCCCTCGGAACGCGCCGGGAATTTCCGGACCTTCCCCTGGAGCGTGGCGATCGAGGGCGAGGTGAAGAAACCCGCGACGTATCACCTGGAAGAACTGCTCAAGCAGCATCCCCTGGAGGAGCGCGTGTATCGCCTGCGTTGTGTCGAGGCCTGGTCCATGGTGGTTCCCTGGGTGGGTTTCCCGCTGCGCGATCTCATCCGGCGCGTCGAGCCGACCTCGCGCGCGAAATACATCGAATTCACCACGCTGCTGGATCCCGCGCAAATGCCCGGCCAGCGGCCGGGCCTGCTGGGCGCGGGACTCGACTGGCCCTATGTCGAGGGATTGCGCCTCGACGAGGCCATGCATCCGCTCACGCTCCTGGCCGTGGGGCTCTACGGCGAGGTGCTGCCGAACCAGA
>JBBTKS010000139.1:0-9716 GCA_038058885.1 Pseudomonadota bacterium | reverse complement strand
AGACACGTTAAGTGTCTTCGTCTGTTTCCGGCTCGCCCTGTTAATCCTGTCTATTCGCCTTTCTCCTTCAGAATTCTCGACGCCTCGTCGGATATTTTTTTCCGGTTCAGCAACAATTGCCAGCGGCTGCCGCCGAGTTGGCGCCAGAGAAACGCCGAGCGAATGCCGGAAAACAAGGCCGCGCGCACCTTGGCGGCGATCAGCGGGTTACTCAGATGGCCGTGCTCGCCGTTGACCATGATGCGCGGCGTAAGCGTGCTGATCGTCTGGCTGTAGAGTTCCGCGAGTTTTTCAACGAGTCGCGGATGCACCGCCTCGCCGTTTTTCTCCGCCTCGAAGAATTTCATCTGCGACTGGATCGCCTCGATGCCGCGACGGATGGCGTCCTGCATTTCCGGGTGCCGCCGCAACTGGCCCTCGAGGTGAATCATGGAAATGACGTATTTGGCGATCTCGACATCGCCCGTGTCGGTGACCCCGCCCAGCTTGTTGCGCAGCAGGTCCAGGCCAAGCATCACGCCCCGCGCCCCGCCGTACACCGCGTCGGTACTGGGGGCGTCGATCAGCATCAGCGCCTGAATGCAGGCAGCGAAGGCGGAGGCATCGGTACGGCCTTCACGCGCCAATTCTTGCGCCAGGCGCGCGGCCTGAAACAGGCCCGCGAGGGCGAGCGTCCGGTCAGTAAACGAGGTGTTCATGGACGGCGGTTCTGGTGCGGATAACCGGGGCCAAGTTCAGGGGGCGGGAGTTACGCCAGGCAATGACGAACACGCCGCCAGTTGCCAGCGCCGGCCGGAGCGTCGATTAAAGCTCTTTCATGCAGGCGCGTTCGACCTCGACACGCTTCACGCCTTGCACGCCTTCCACGGCGGACTTGATCTGCGCCACGATAGTATCGGCGTAGGGACAATTGGGCGTGGTGAGCTGGATCTCGAGATGCACATAGTCATCGACAATGTCGATCTCCTGGATGAAACCCAGTTCGACGATATTATGTCTCAATTCCGGATCCATGACTTTCCTGAGTGCGTCATAGACCATGGTTTCGGTGATGGGTGAGCTCATCGGGACGACCTTTACCTGAAATAGAATGGGTAGAGTCTAGCAAATCATGCCGCGGCTGTACCGCATACCCGATGGCTGGCCTCAACATAGCGAGTATGGCGCCTGGACGGACGGTTCGGATCGCCGGGCCTGGCCCTGACCGAGGTTGACTATAATAATGAAGCAAAGATGTCGGATATATAATGATCACGGCAGGTCATCGCCGCTATCCGCACATCGTCAACAACAAGGACCCCGCGCGGCAGCGCCATGACGGATATTGCGGACAAATCCAAGGTGGGACTGATCCTGGCCGGTGGCGGCGCACGCGCGGCCTATCAGGTAGGCGTGCTCAAGGCGATCGCCGAGATGCTTCCCCCGGATTGTCCCAACCCGTTCCCCATCCTGAGCGGCACCTCGGCGGGGGCGATTAACGCCACCACGCTCGCCATCTATGCCACGCGGTTTCACGAAGGTGTGCGGCGTCTCGTCTACGTGTGGCAGAATTTTCACGTGGACCAGGTTTTCCGCGCCGATGTCCCCGGCGTGCTGGCGAACGGCCTGCGCTGGTTCGCGGCCATGGTGGCGGCCGGACTCGGGCGGCGCAACCCGCATGCCCTGCTCGACCGCACCCCGCTGCGGCGCTTGCTTTACCGCACCATGCCCTTCGCCCGGATTCAGCAAGCCATCGATGCCGGCGCGCTGCACGCGCTGAGCATCACCGCCTCGGGCTACAGCTCCGGCCAGTCCGTGTCCTTTTATCAGGGGGCGCCGTCGCTGGCGACGTGGAAACGCGCGCGGCGCGTGGGCAGCGCGGCCAATATCACGCTCGATCATCTCATGGCGTCGTCCGCCATCCCGTTCGTGTTCGCCGCGGTGAAGATCAACCGTGAGTATTTCGGCGACGGCTCCATGCGCCAGATGGCGCCCATCAGCTCGGCGCTCCACCTGGGCGCGGATCGCGTGCTTGTGGTCGGCGTGCGCCAGGAGGCTACATCCACCGCGGTGCGCGATGAGACCGCTGAATATCCCTCGATCGCCCAGATTGCCGGCCACGTGCTGAACAGCATTTTTCTCGACAGCCTTGAGGCGGATCTCGAACGTTTGCAGCGCATTAACAAGACCATCCGCCTCATCCCGGCGCACCACCTGCGCGAAAGCGGCGTAACCCTGCGCAACGTCGATGTGCTTGTGATTTCACCGAGCGAAGACCTGGAAAAAATCGCCGCGCGCCACGCCCACCACCTCCCGCGATCGATCCGTTTCCTGCTGCGCGGTCTCGGTGCTTTCAACCGCAACGGCTCGAATCTGATCAGTTACCTGCTGTTCGAAAAACCCTACTGCCGGGAATTGATCAATCTGGGTTACCAGGACGCGATGCGCCGCAAGGAGGAGATTCTGCGGTTTCTGGAAACGTCATCCGCATGACGCGAATTCTGGTTACGCTGGGTATTATTCTCGTCATCACGAGAGTCGCCTGGCCGTGGTTCGCCAAGCCGGGGTTAGGGCGGTTGCCCGGCGATATCGTGATTGAGCGAGCTATGCGCGATTGTCGAATAAGAATTGTACTTGTGGGTGACTGACCCACGAGATTCAATGTAGCGTGCGCTGCGCGCACGGTTTGAAAAGCTGATAGCGGGATGCTCCCGCCTCCGCGGGAATGACAACTAGTGCGTGACCCGCGTCACGCCGCCACCGGATAAAATACGCACGCGGTCGCCCACCTTGAACTCCTCATCCGCTGCCTGGGTAATGGCGATCATCCGGCCACCGTCGAGCTTGACCGTGACTTCGATCCCTTTCTGACGGGTGGCGCCTTCTTCCACCGCCGCACCGCCGACACCGCCGGCGACGGCGCCGAGGATGGAACCGACGATGGCGCCCTTGCCACGACCGATTTCGCTGCCGGCGACGCCGCCCACGGCGGCGCCGGCCATGGTGCCGACACCGGATTTGGTGCCTTCAAGCTTTACTTCACGCACCGATTCCACCACGCCCATCTGTACTTCCTGAACTCCGCGCGCTTGTTCGCGTGAATAATCGCCGCTGCCGAGTCCGCCGGCGCAGGCGGAAAGCAGCAGGACGGTAATGAGACCGGCTGGAGCGAGATAACGCATGAATCCTCCGCTGAAAACGAAATGGTAATAAGGAATGAACGTTAGAGATGCGGCCCGGTTGACAAGTTCCCGCGCCGGCCGGTCAGACCCGGACGATATTATGACGCTCGAGCAGCAATTCCAGCCACTGGTTTGTCAGATGTTCCTGCACCCGGTTCTGCGACAGGCGCTCGTCGAGGTTATCCAGGTCCACGACGTCGAGTGGCTGGTCCTGCCACGAGCAACTGAACACCGCCTTGGTGCGCTTGCCGGTGGCGGGGTCGATCTGCCACTGCAGGCATTGTGAACACACGCCTTTCAGGCAGCACTGCATCGGCGTGTTGATCGAGGCGGTGGTCGCCGGTTTTTTCGTGAGATACGGCGCCAGTTGTTTCGCCCGCGCATCGCGGATAAGGCGCACCAGCCGGTTGCTGCCGACCACCTGCAGGCGCGTGACGTCCTCGAGCCGGATCGGCACCTCGCCCAGCCGGCCCGAGGCGTATTGTGCGATGGCATCCACGACTGGTGCCGTGACGCTGCGGTCGTGCGGCCGGCGCGGTTTGATGGCGGTGCCGTTTCCGGTGATCCACAGGATCGCATCGGACGCCGCCTCGATTTCATCCTGGCAAAAGACATCCTGCGCGGTGTCGAAGCAACCCACGAACAGCACGCGATTGCCATTCTCGCGCAGCGCCTTGCCGGTGGACTGCACATGCGCCGCGCCGTGACGGCCGCCGATGAATAAAACGGTTTCGCCGCCGCCGGGGATCGTCGCGCGCACGCCGGTCGGGCCCATGAGCGCCACCGGCTCCCCGGGCTTGAGGGCCGCGACCAGGCGCGAGCTGGCGCCGCGCTCGATCACGATGAGCGACACCGTGCCCGCGACCGTGTCCACGCGTGCGCCGGTGATGGCCAGCGCCTCGGTCTGCAAACGCGTGCCGCCCACGAGCGCGGATTGCGTCTCGAAATTCTGCAGACGGAAGAACTGGCCGGCTTTGAATCGCCTTGCCGCCATGGGCGCGCGTAGGCTGATCTCAACCACCGATGGCGTGAGCCGTTTCACCGACTCGACGCGCGCGGCCAGCAGTTCGTCCATGGTCGTGCGGAAATGCTGGTACTCCCTGGCATCTCCTTTTTGTTCCACCCTGTTCCCGAGTGCCGCGACGATCTTGGGATAGGTGCGCAGCCCCGAGGCGACCGCCTTGACCACGCTGCCATGAAACACCGGATGGGTGTCGCCGAGAAAACTCACGCGGCGATCGTTGGCGCCATACGAGGTGAATGGCCCGAAGTCGTCCATCTTGCAATGCGCCGCGACCGGTATCGGTTCAAGCTTGCCGTGGACGTCATGATAGGTCTGGTAGTGGCCGCGCTCCTTGTGGAAGTGGCCCTTGTGTTCGAACTCGTAAGCGACATTCGGGCGCGCGCCGGTGGCCACCAGGATCGCGCGCGCCGGGATGATCACCTCTTCACCGGTTTCCGTCCACTTGCCGTCGGCATCGGGCCGCAGCCGCCGGGTCACCAGCGCTTCCACCTGACCGTGCTTGTCCACGCGCGCCTCTTTCGGATCGAGGCCCTCGGCGTAGAAGATGCCTTCCTCGAAGGCCTTGATGATTTCCTCATGGTTGCGGGTGTAGGCGGGCGACTGGTTCATGCCCTTGCGGTAGGCGATGGTGACGCCGCCCCACCGGCGGATGAGCTTCAGGAAATCGGGCGCGGTCCGAACCTGCTGCGCGCGTTCGCGCTCGGCACGCACCGCGCGCCCGTGCGCGAGGAACTCGTCGAGGATACTGAGTGAAGCGGCGTCGAGACCGGACCGCACGGCCATTTCGCCCTTCGCTTTGACGAGCACCTCGTAGCGCTCGAGCATTTTTTCAACCTGCACGATGTAATACGCCTGGATTTCGGTGGCGGTGTCCACGCCGGTAAGACCGCCGCCGATCACCACCGCCGGCAGACGTACCTGCAGGTTGGCCAGGCTTGCGTGCTTGGCCGCGCCCGTCAGTTGCAGCGCCATGAGGAAATCGTTTGCCTGGCGCATGCCGGGGGCGAGGCTCCCGGGCACCGGCAGTGCCTGCGGCAGGCCCGCGCCGATGCAGATGGCGATGTGATCGAAGCCGAGTTTCCAGGCATCTTCGACGGTGAGGGTGCCGCCGAAACGCACGCCGCCGAATACCTGGAAATGCGGACGGCGCGCGAGCGAGAGGTAGATGAGCTTGAGGAAATTCTTGTCCCAGCGGTTGGTGATGCCGTATTCCGCGACACCGCCGAACCCCGTCATGGTGCGGGTGTCGAGCGCCTCCTCGAGGTCGGTGTAATCGCGTATCGGTTCGCGCACCAGCTTCTCGGGCAGCGGCTCGATCTTGAGGCCGTCGGCGCCGACCACGGCGAAGCCTTCCATCAGCATGTGGTGCGCGAGCGTGAAACCCGCCGGACCCATGCCGAATACCAGCACCTTGAGCCCGTTGTACGGTTTCGGCTGCCACTGGCGCGGCCGCAGCGGATTCCAGCGGATCAGCAGGTCGTAAATCTCCACGCCCCACGGCAGGTCGAGCACGTCGGTGAGGATGCGCGTCTCGGCCTGCGGGATGTTGACCGGGTCCTGTTTCTGGTAGATGCAGGCCTTCATGCAATCGTTGCAGATTCGGTGCCCGGTGGCGGCGCACATCGGATTGTCCACCGTGATCATCGCCAACGCCCCGATGGTGCAGCCGGATTTTTTCAGGCTGTGCATTTCGGAGATCTTTTCGTCCAGCGGGCAGCCGGTGAGCGTCACCCCGAGCGGATTGACCTTGAGCCCCTTGTCCGGTTCGCCCTTCTTTTCCGGAAAGCCCTTGGAGCAGAAGTCGCCGTCGTGGTCGTGGCAGTAGATGCAGTAATGGATTTCGTTCTGCACCTCGCGCGCATTCATGCGCAGGTCGGTGAGCTTGAAGCCGTCGCGCGCGCGCAGATGCCCGGCCGGACCCGCGACGCGCCCGATATCGTCGTGGAGCGGCACGATCGGGACCAGCTTCTGGTGATCGATCCCTTCCGGCAGGCGGAAGCTGACCCAGCCTTGCACCGCGGTTTTGCCTTCCGGGACGGTCAGCGCGCGGATACACCAGCGCGTGAGTTTTTCGATGGGATCGGCGTTGGTCTTATCGTCCTTAAGTAATAGGACGCCGTATTCGGCAACCGCCAGCTCGCGGTCGGAAGCGTCCCGTGCCGCCTGCTCGAGCGTTTGCGCCAGCCAGCCATCCAGCTCGGCAAAACTCTCGAATTCCTCTTGCTTCACCAGGCGCCGGCGCGCGCGGCGTTGCACGAAGAATTTCTTGAAATGAAACACCGGGTCGTGCGCGAGCGTCCGCTGTTGCGCGGCCTCCAGCGTCGCTTTGATGCCGAACAGGCCGGCGATGAAATTGTCCAGCACCGGTCCGCAGGCCAGCAGCAGTTCGCTGACCTGCAACGGCGTGAGCTGCTCGCGGCCTTCGCGCCAGGCGATCAGGGTGTCGTGCGCCTTGGCGTCACGCGCACGCAGCCGCTCCAGGAACAGACCGTCGATTTTTTGGAGACCTTCCGGCGTGAAAAGCTCGGCGAAGCTGAGGCCGTGGTTCAGCGCCAGTTTCGGCGTTGATTCAGGTAGCGACATGAAAAACTCGGTATCCGGATTTCAGAAGAATTATCCGCTGCTTGATTCTTGTCAGGGGTCGGTCAGCGAGCGCGTATTGTATGTTCTTACGGGAAGGAATGCATGAGGTTGGCGCACATGCGCACGCCTGTCGCTCGCCCGCCGGCGGGCGAGCGACAGGCATTTTCCGGCGCGGCGGGGCGCGCTATTTGGTTTTGCAGGTGTTGATTCCCAGCACAGCCCAGCCCGGGCACCAGCCGAAAACCACCGTGAGTATGGGAATAACCCCTATCAGTCCGATCCAACGAATGTCGCCCTCGAGGTAGAAGACCAGACTCAGGAGCACAACGCCGATAATGATGCGCGCCGTTTTATCGACAGGATGACCGACGTTCTTTTGCATAAATGCCTCCTTGGTGTGAGGGTTTGGTCCGTCACCAGCATAACGCCGATGGGCGTCAGGCGTAAGGGGTTAGGAGTAAGGGGTTTAAGGCGTACTGTAAACCAGTTTATACGTCTCACACCTCACGCCTCACCTTCGGGCTCCTCGTGCCGCTCGCCCCAGCCCTCGCCCCTCACCCACGTCCCGGATTTCCCGCCCATCTTCGTCACCAGACAAATGTCGGTGATGACCATGCCGCGATCCACGGCCTTGCACATGTCATAAACGGTGAGCAGGGCGATTTCCACCGCCGCGAGCGCCTCCATCTCCACGCCGGTGCGGGCCTGCGTGCGTACCGTGCCGCGACAATGCACCGCGGTGCGTGCTTCGTCCGGCGTCAGCTCGATATCCACGGAAGTCAGGGGAATCGCGTGACACAGCGGGATGAGTTCCGCGGTTTTCTTCGCCGCCATGATGCCGGCCACGCGCGCGACCGCGAGTACGTCGCCCTTTTTGTGCCCACCCTCAATGATAAGCCTGAGCGTCTCCGGCTGCATGCGGATCAGGCCTTCGGCCACGGCCTCGCGGGCCGTGACGTCTTTTCCGCCCACGTCCACCATGTGCGCCTCTCCGCTTGCGTTAAGATGGGTGAGTTTCGAAGCCATCTCAAAAAAACCTTTGCGGGCATTTGTAGGGTGGGCATCGCCCACCACGCAGCGCCTCGATTGCTGCTCGATGGTAGGCAGTGCCCACCCTACGTTGTTCCGTTCGTCTTGCCATTATTTTGGCGGCGGATCGTGGCGGATGCGCGGCAGCATCTCGGTGAGGTTGCACGGCGCGGTCGTCGCGTTCAGCTGTGGCAAGATGATCTTGTCCATGCCGGTACGGCAGGCGCCGGTCGAGCCCGGGAGGCAAAAAACAAGCGTGTCGTCGGCCACGCCGGCCAGCGCGCGCGATTCGATGGTGGAAGTGCCGATTTCTTCGTAGGAAAGCCAGCGGAACAGTTCGCCGAAACCGGGGATGGCTTTGGTGAACAGCGGTTCGAAGGCTTCGGGGGTGACATCGCGTTTCGTCAGCCCCGTGCCGCCGGTCGAGATGACGGCGTCCACGTTCTTGTCCGCCATCCAGGCACGCAACTGAGCGCGCAGTTTTTCGACATCGTCCTTGAGAATGACGCGCGCCGCCAGCTTGTGACCCGCGGTTTCGAGCCGTTCTTGAATGAGATCGCCGGAGCTATCGTTTTCGCGCGTGCGCGTGTCCGAGACCGTCAGCACCGCGATGTTCAGGGCAACGAACGGACCTTTGGTTTTTTTACTCATGATTTTTTCCTTGATGCCGTTGTCAATCCTGCGGCGGCAGGTGTACGAGATCGCGCAGCGCCTGCACGTTGCGCACGGTGATGTGGTTGCCATGCACCTCGATCAGTTCGCGCAGACGCAGTTTCGCGAGGATGCGCGACAGCGTCTCGGGCTGGATCGCGAGACGCGAGGCGATCACGCCCTTCGGTGTCGTGAGCTGCACCTCGGGCGAGGTCTTGACGTCGCGCGGAATCTGATCGAGCAGATACGCCACGAGACGATAGGTGGCATTTTGCAGCGTGAGGCTTTCGATCTGGTTCACCAGCATGTGCAGTCGCCGGCTCATGGAGCCAAGCAGCCCGAAGCAGGCGTCGCTCGACTCGCGCAGCAGGTTCAGGAAGGCCTTCTGCTCGATGGCGTAGAGGCGCGATTCGCTCACCGCCTCGGCGTTCACCGGGTAGCGCCCCTGGGTGCCCATGAACATCACCGCCTCGGCGAAGGTCTGGCCCGGTTGCATGATCTCGATGATTTTCTCGTCGCCTTCGGGCGAGAGACGAAAGAGCTTTATCATGCCGTCGCGCAGGAAGAAGAACCGCTCGGCGGGTTGGCTGTGCCGGAACAGCGCTTCACCCGCGTCGAGATGGATATCATGCATGCCCTGTATCAGGGTAGCCAGATGCTGATCCGCCATGTCGGCGAACAGGTAAGCGCGGCGCAATTCGCGGGCTGCCTCCGGGGGTCGGTTCATGGCGCCATCATAACCTCAGACAGGGCCGGTTGACCAAGGTCAATGCCATCGGCGGCACGCCGTTTCAGAGTGGCGAACGTCTCAAGGCCCGTGCGTCGAGTTTTTTGCATCGTTGCGGCGGCCAACCCAAGGGAGGCAAACGGGGAAATGAAAGTCCAGTTACTGGTTTCCGAATCGTGCGCTCCGTGCGACCAGGCCGAAAAGGTGTGGCGCAGCGTGGCGGCCGAGCGCGAACTTGACTTTTCCGTCGTGGACCTGGCCACGCCCGAGGGCAAGACCCTGGCCGAGCGCCTGCGCCTCAAGACCATCCCCGCGCTGGTGATCGACGGCGTGCTGATCGCGATCGGCGTGCAAAACCCCGACGAAGCGCGTGCGCTCGTGACGCGCTCCCCTCGGCGAAAGCACCCCTGAGCTTCGACGAACATCGTGTTTCGCCGTGCTCTAGGCCTGGGGCGCGAAATACGCTACCGTTTCGGCATGCTGACCCTGGAAGAAGCCCGCGCCGCGATTCTCGCCGAAGTCACGCCGGCGACGGCGACGG
>JBBTKS010000138.1:0-11528 GCA_038058885.1 Pseudomonadota bacterium | reverse complement strand
ACAAGGGCAAACCGTCGCCAGGGAAAATCACGGAAAACTATTCGCGTTGCGCCAAGGCCTTGGTCATGAACGGCGCTGCCGCGACACCGGCTGACCGGGTACTGGGCTTCCGCATCGAACTGGTCGCGGAAAAGCGCCCCTATGCCGGCGGCGGACCGGTGCCCTTCCGCCTGCTGTATGAAAACCGGCCGCTGGCCGGCGCGCTGGTGATCGTCTTCAACAAGGCCGCGCCGCTCGACAAACTCAAGACGCGCACCGACCGGAACGGACGCGTAGTGTTCGATATCCGGCGCCCGGGCATCTGGCTCGTGACCGCCGTGCACATGATCCCGGCGCCACGCGGCACCGACGCGCAGTGGGAAAGCATCTGGGCCTCACTCAGCTTTGAGCGGCCGGGAGGAAATCCGTGAGCAAACCGAAGCTGCTGTTGTCGTGGTCGAGTGGCAAGGACAGCGCTTGGGCACTGCATGTCCTGCGCGCGCAGGACCGGTACGAAATCATCGGTCTCGTCACCACCATTAATGAAAATTTCGCGCGGGTGGCGATGCACGGTGTGCGCGAGGAGTTGCTCGTGGCGCAGGCCGCGGCCGCGGGCGCGCCGCTGTGGCGCGTGCTGCTCCCGCATCCCTGCCCGAACGCCGAATACGAACAACGCATGCGCGTCTTGATCGAACGCGCGGTCGTGGCCGGCGTCACGCACATGGCCTTCGGTGATCTGTTTCTCGAGGACATCCGCGCCTATCGCGTCAAACAGCTTGCCGACACCGGCATCACGCCGGTATTTCCGGTCTGGGGCCTGGACACGGCGTGGCTGGCGCGTGACATGATACGCAATGGCTTGCGTGCGAAGCTGAGCTGCGTGGATCCTCGGCATCTGGCCCGTGAATTTGCCGGGCGTACGTTTGACGATACGCTGCTCGACGAGCTGCCGCCCGGCATAGACCCCTGCGGCGAGAACGGCGAGTTTCACAGCTTCTGCTACGCCGGGCCGATGTTCGCCCGACGTATCGCGGTGCAGACGGGCGAGGTGGTGGAGCGCGACGGATTCGTGTTCGCCGACCTCCTGCCGGAATGAACATTCTGTTTCCCAAGGAGACGTCATGAGAAAAATTGTCTTGTTGGTGACGGCCCCGTTGCTTTACGTCGCCATTTCCGTCAACGCCGTCCAGGCGGCTCAATGGCTCGGTCCGCAGCAGGGTAAAGAACACATCTTCCGGCAAGCCGATCTCGAATCGCTGCTCGCGGACAACCCGCTGGGCGCCAATGAAAATATCAGGGCCGTGCCGCTCTATCGCAGCGAACGATCTTCCAATGTGTTGGTGCAGATACGCGACCGCGAGCCGCTGCACTTGCATGCTGACAGCGATATCACGGTTTTCATGTTACGTGGCGAAGGTGACATGCGCATTGGTAAGGAAGCACTGCCCGTCAAGGCCGGCAGCGTGATTCACATTCCACGTGGTGCGGTCCACGCCTATATCAACCGCGGACCGGAACCGGCGGCGGCGCTCGTCGTCTACAGCCCCGCGCCCGGACCGAAGGACCGCATTCCGGTCGAGGACAAACCCTGACGACCGGCGGGCTCTATAGTGCGCGTTGCATCTCCGCGCGCCAGCGCTGATAGCGTTGCCTGAGTCCGGTATTTTTTTTCGGCTCGAACGGCGTGCCCGGTTTTTCCTCCAGCCAATCACCGGGAAATCCCGCCAGCAGATACGCCGTGCCGCGCGCGGTAGCTTCATGCTCCGCCGGTCGGTACACCGGCAAACCGCTCAGGTCCGCCAGCCGCTGGCATAAGCCGTCGTAGCGCGCGAGTCCGCCAGTCACAAAAAGACGCGCCGTTGATGGTGGAAACTTCTGCATGCGTTCGAAATTCGCTTGCAACAAAAACATGATGGATTCCGCCACCGCCACCGCTTTCTGCCACGGCTCGCCATCGCCGATCAGACGCGAGTCGAATTCCGCCACCCAGTACGGCGCGCCCAGACCGCCGATGCCATTGAGAAAAAGCGGAATATCGCCGGCGCGTGCCAGCCACCCCGGCAAGTGAGTTTCGATGTTTTCCAGTCCCCATTCCCGTTCCGCCCAGTGAAGCGCGGCACCGGCACCGTTGACGGTGCCTTCCAGTACGAGGACGGCCCGTTGCGCGTCACGGTAAACCATGCCGGTGAGAAGACCGTCGGCCTCCGGCGCATGGTTGAAGACGCGCTGGATGAATGCCCCGGTACCCATGTTGATATAAGCGGCCTCCGGTAGCGGAGTCCCGAGCGAAAACAGCGCCGCTGACTGATCGCCGGTGGCGACGGTCAATGGAATGCGACGTTCATTCACAGGCAGGGTGCCGAAGGGATGATGCGTGGGTACACAATGCGGCAGCGGTTCCTTGGGCACGCCGAACCGCTCGAGGAGCCACGGGTCCCAATCCAGCGCGCGGAGGTTCCATAACAGCGTGCGCGCGGCGTTGGCGGGATCGGCCAGCAGCGGCTTTTCCTCGAGCAACCGGAACAGCAGAAAACTGGCGAGCGGTCCCATGGCGAGGCGTCCTTCGCGCTGAGCCGCCGTTACCGCCGGCAGATGATCGAAACACCAGCGCAACTTGGAAGCACCGTAATGCGCCGAGAGCCTGAGTCCGGTGCGCTGATGAACTTCGCGGGTGCGCGCTGAAAACCGGTCAAGCCATTGATGGGCGCGCCGGTCCTGCCAGCTGATGACGGGCGACAGCGCCACGCCCGTGTGCCGGTCCCAGCAAACGATGCTCGAGCGCTGGGTGGCGATACCGGCGCCGGCGATGCGACCGGCCCGATCGCCGAGGGAAGTCACCGCTTCCACAATCACCGCCTGCAGCGAAGCGGCCAATTCCTCCGGGTCCTGCTCCACCCGATCCGGCATCGGCGTGCGGACGCCCACTTCGCGCAGCGAGCTGGCATGCAACCCGCCACGGCCGTCGAACACCAGCGCGCGGCTCGCGTGTCCGCCCTGGTCGATACAGAGATAAAGCGTGTCTTGCGCGGCGGGTGCGGCGTTCACGCGGCGGGAAGGTGCCGATACCAGTCGTAGTCGCCGGCGGCGCTCACCAGGAACCAGGGATTCAGCAGCGAGGGTTTGTTGTAGACCAGCGGCTGGCGGTTGAGATCGGTCACGCGCCCGCCGGCGGCCTCGACCACGCACTGCGCCGCCGCCGTGTCCCACTCCATCGTCGGACCCAGACGCGGATACACGTCAGCCACGCCTTCCGCGACCAGACACAGCTTGAGCGCGCTGCCCATGCTGACCACGTCGTGTTCGCCGAGGTTCCTGAGAAACGCTTCGGTTTCCGGGCCGGCATGCGAACGGCTGGCCACCACGATCGGTTTGCCGCCGTCAAAGCGGCGCGCGCGCGTGGGCTGAATCGCGCACTCGCCTTTCTGCTTGTACGCCCCCTGTCCCGCGCAGGCAAAATACGTGAGCGCCGGCACCGGCACGTACACCACGCCCAGCACCGGCCGGCTCCCTTCGATCAGGGCGATGTTGACGGTGAACTCGCCGTTGCGGTTGATGAATTCCTTGGTGCCGTCGAGCGGGTCCACGAGCCAGAAGCGTTTCCAGCCGGTGCGCGTGGCGTAATCGATCACGGTCGATTCCTCCGACAGCACCGGGATATCAGGCGTCAGCGCCTGGAGCCGTGAGGTAATAATCTCGTGTGCGGCCCGGTCGGCCTCGGTCAGCGGCGACCGGTCTTCCTTGTGCTCCACCTTGAACTCGCGCTCGTACACATCGAGGATGCGCCGGCCGGCTTCGTGCGCGATCGCGCGCACCGCCTCCAGATGATCGCAGGGATTGAAATCCGCCATGGCGGTTCAGCGTCCGGCGGCGAGCCGGTCGCGCACCAGAAACAGCCCGGCGATGGAACGCGCCTCGGTGCATTCCTCCCGCGCGCAGAGCTCGGTCAGGCGGTCGAGCGACCACGGCACGACTTCGATCGCCTCCGGCTCGTCGCCTTCGAGACGCTCGGGGTAGAGGTCCTGGGCCAGCACCAGATGGGTGGCGTGGCTGAAATAGCCGGGCGCGAGCGTCACCGACTTGAGATGCGTCAGGCGCCGCGCCCCGTAGCCGATCTCCTCCATGATTTCGCGGTTGGCGGCCGCGACGATCGATTCGCCGTCCTCGATGCGTCCCTTGGGCAGCGCCAGTTCATAGCGTTCCACCCCGGCGGCGTATTCGCGGATCAGCAGCACCGTGGTGTCATCCAGCATCGGCACCACCATCACCGCGCCGCCCGGGGAACTGCGCAGACGCTCGTAGCTCACTTCCCGTCCATTGGCGAAACGCAAACCGACCCGCTCGACACGAAACAGACGTGTCCGGGCGATGGTTTCAGTGTCGGTAATAACGGGCTTTCGGCTCATGGCGGGGTGGCTGTTCTTGATTCAACAAGATTAATCCTTTTCTCGCCGGGAACAAAATTGGGAATTTCCTCCACCGGGGAATCGGGTATATGCTTGTCCCGAAGGAAATTTCACGTCGCGAGACCCGCCCGCATGATCGTCATCGAGGAAGAAAAAGACCTGCTCAAGGTGTCGGTCTATGCCGAACTTTCGCTCGCGGATTTCCGCGAATTCGAAACCGCCGTCAACAATGAATTGCAGAGCGGGCCCAAGCTCAAACTGCTGCTCAACCTGACCAAGATGTCGGGCTACACCGTGGACGTCATGTGGGAAGACATCCGGTTCACCCGCGCCCACGCCCACGATTTCCGGCGCATCGCCGTGGTCACGGGCGGCATGTGGGTAACCTGGCTCGGCTGGCTGCCGTCCGCGTTCACCGACGCCGAGATAAAACATTTTGAAGATACGACGTCGGCCGACACCTGGCTCCACGGCCGCTGATTCCGGCGTACAAAAAATTCACACCCGTTTAAGAGTCTCGTACAAAATAAACATGATTTTGAACCGCCAGGACGCCAGGGATGGGAATCTCGAAGATCGTTTTTCCTGGCGACCCTGGCGTCCTGGCGGTCGATTTCATTTTAAAACAGTTTCTAAGTCTTTGTTCTAAAATCCCCCGATGGTTGCCTGGAACCGTCTCGATACCCTGCTGCTCGACCTCGACGGCACGCTGCTCGACCTGCATTACGACAATCACTTCTGGCTCGAGCACGTCCCGCGCCGTTATGCCGAGGCGCACGCGCTCCCCGCCGCAGAAGCCAAAGCCGAGGTGTTGGGACGATACCAACGCGCCGAAGGCACGCTCGACTGGTACTGCGTGGACTACTGGAGCCGCGAGCTCCGGCTCGACATTCCGCAACTCAAGGAAGAAGTCGACCATCTGATCGCCGTGCATCCGCACGTGCTGGATTTTCTCGAAGCGGTGAAGGCGCTCAAGAAACGCATCGTGCTCGTCACCAACGCCCACGGCAAGACGCTGGCCATCAAGTTCCGCCGCACCGCGCTCGGCGGGCATTTCGACGCCGTGGTGTGCTCGCACGATCTCGGGCTGCCGAAGGAGCACATGGACTTCTGGGACCGGATGCAAAAAATACAACCGTTCGACAAAAAATCCGCCCTGCTCATCGACGACAGCCTGCCGGTGCTGCGCTCGGCGCGGGCCCACGGCATCGGCCAGTTGCTCGCTGTGTACAAACCGGACTCCAAGCTTCCAGAAAAGGACGTCGGCGAATTCCGGGGCATCCGCAGTTTCCGCGAGATCATGCCCGGCTCCTGATGCGCGCGTTTTTTCTCAAGCTCGCGTTTCATCTGTTCGCCGCGCTTCCACTGCCGGTGGCGCATGCGCTGGGTGCCGTTTTAGGCTGGCTGTTTCTGGTCATCCCCAACAAACGCCGGCGCACCGCCGAAATCAATCTTGAATTGTGTTTTCCCGAAATGAGCCGGGGGGGGCGCCAGCGGTTATTGCGGCGTAACATGATCGAGCTGGGCAAGTCCGTCACCGAGATCGGCGTGCTGTGGACGCGCAGCGAAAAAACCATCCGCCGGCTGGTGCGGCGGGTCAGTGGCAAAGACAAGCTGGAACAAGCGCTGCAGCGCGGCCAGGGACTGCTGCTCGCGATTCCGCACCTGGGCGCGTGGGAGATGATCGGACTCTGGGGCTCGCTGCACCACCCCATGACCAGCCTGTACCGCACGCCGCCGATGTCGCAGATGGGGAAACTGATGCGTGCGACACGCGAGCGCTTCAGCGCGCGCCTCGTGTCCGCCGACAACACCGGCATCCGCGCGCTGTACAAGGCGCTCGAGCGCGGTGAAATGGTCGCGATCCTGCCGGATCAGGTGCCGTCCACGCGCAGCGGCAGCGTGTTCGCACCCTTCTTCGGCATTCCGGCGAGCACCATGGTGTTACTGTCACGTCTCGCCATCAAAACCGGCGCGCCGGTGATGTTCGCCTACGCCGAGCGCCTGCCACACGGGCGCGGTTATCACCTGCATTTTCTCCCCGCCTCGCCGGACATCAATCATGGCGGCATCGAATCTTCCGCGGCCACGGTCAATGCGATGGTGGAAAAATGCGTGCGCGCCGCGCCGGAGCAGTATCAGTGGGTGTACAAACGTTTTCGCGTGCGTCCCGCCGGAGAGAAGGCGTTTTATTAGCCGGGAATTTTCACTGCTTGCCGGCGGCGGCGTTAAAACGCTTGCCCCAACCTTTAAATTTTTTGCGGCAATGGGCAAGCAGCGAATCGTAGTCGCGGAAAAACAGTTCGAAATCCTCTTCCCCGCTCGGCCCTTCGAACTCGCAGCCGTCGTTCGAATGTTCGCGGCACACCTGCGGGCGGGTTTCGTAGATGCCGCAGCGTCCGCCGGGTTGCAGATGCCGGCAGGGATTGTTGATCAGCAGAAACCAGCCATCCTCGTCCTTGTACATCTGCGTACTCTGGTGCGAGATCTGCCACAGCAGCAGGTCAAAATCCTCCATCGAACGCGGCGTATCGATCTGGTGGGTGAAGTAGGTGCAGCAGGTCGCGCCCCGGCAGTAGGTACATTTGTTCTCGGGGGTGATTTTTATGTCGCCCTCGAGTTTGATCGGAATAGCGGTGGTCATGCGTCGGTCGGCCGGGTTCAAAAGGGCGGCCATTATAGCGGCGAGTCCCGGGAATGACGAGGCGATCGGGCGCGACGCCGCGCGCCCTGACGGGCGCAGGCGATTCGGCCGATCCTGTCATACAATAGACAGACCATCGGCGAACAACACCGGCATGAAATTAAGCGCCAAAGACTTCAAGGCCTGGGACAACAAGTGCGTCACCCTTCTCGGAATGTCCGGGGTGGGCAAGACGCGCCTGGCCGCGCGCCTGCGCAAGCGCAACTGGTTCCATTATTCGGGCGACTACCGCATCGGCACGCGCTACCTGGATGAACCGATCCTCGACCACATCAAGCAGCAGGCGATGCAGGTGCCGTTCCTGCGCGAGCTGCTGCGCTCGGACTCGATCTACATCCGCAATAACATCACCGTGGACAATCTCCAGCCGGTGTCGAGCTTTCTCGGCAAGCTGGGCAACCCGGAAAAGGGCGGCCTCGGTCTCAAGGAATTCAAGCACCGCCAGGAGCTGCACCGGCAGGCGGAGATCGCGGCGATGCGCGACGTGCCGGAATTCATCCGCAAGGCCGGCGAGATCTACGGTTACCGCCACTTCGTCAACGACGCCGGCGGCTCGCTGTGCGAACTGGACGATCCGGCGACGATCAAGGTGCTGGCCGATCACACCCTGATCCTGTACCTCAAGGCCAATGAAAAGGACGAGCAGGAACTGATCCGCCGCGCCGAGGACGACCCGAAACCGCTGTACTACCGCGAGGCGTTCCTCGACGAGCAGCTGGAGATCTATCTGCGCGACCGGGGCTGCGCCTACGTGGCGCAGATCGATCCGGACGATTTCGTGCGCTGGATGTTCCCGCGCCTGTTCCATTCGCGCGTGCCGCGTTATCAGGCGATCGCCGACCAGCACGGCTATACCATCGCCACCGACGAACTCAAGGAAGTGCGCGACGAGGCGGGCTTCCTGCGTCTGGTGGAAAAAGTTCTGGAAAGATAGCCGCGGGTTCCGCCATGCCACTGGTCGCCAATTCCAAGCTGCCGACGTTTGACCGCCTCAAGCAGGAAGGCGAGAACGTCGTGTCGCGCGACGTCGCGCTGCATCAGGACATCCGCGAGCTGCACATCGGCCTGCTCAACATGATGCCGGACGCGGCGCTGGCCGCGACCGAGCGCCAGTTCTTCCGGCTCGTGGGCGAGGCCAACCAGATCGCGCAGTTCTACATGCACCCGTTCACGCTGAAAGAACTCAAGCGCAGTCCCGAGGCGGAAGCTTACGTCGGCCAATACTACGAGAGCTTCGAGCAGATCAAGGAACAGGGTCTGGATGCGCTGATCATCACCGGCGCGAACGTGACCCAGCCGGATCTGGCGCTCGAACCGTTCTGGAAGCCGCTCAACAAGGTGATCGACTGGGCTTATGACAACGTCACGTCCACGCTGTGCTCGTGCCTGGCGACGCACGCGGTGCTGCAATTCCGCTATGGGAAAAAACGCCGGCACCTGGGCTTCAAGCGCTGGGGGGTTTATTCACACCGCGTGGTGGACCGCAAGCACCCGCTGGTGTCCGACGTGAACACGCGCTTCGACGTGCCGCACTCGCGCTTCAACCAGATCGACCGCGAGCAGTTCGAGGCCGCGGGGCTGCATATCCTGGCTGAAAGCAACGAGGCCGGCGTGCACCTGGCCGCGAGCGAGGACCGCTTTCGCATCGTATTTTTCCAGGGGCACCCGGAGTACGACACCATCAGCCTGTTCAAGGAATACAAGCGCGAGATCACGCGCTTCGTCAAAGACGAGCGCGCGGATTACCCGCCGTTCCCGGAAAACTACTTCAGCCTCATTACCGAGGCGATTCTGGATGAGCACCGGGATTGGCTGATCGCGGCCAAGGCCAAGGGCGCCACGCTTCCCGGCCTGCCGGAATCCATCGTCGTGCCCAGCCTCGACAACACCTGGCACGACACCGCCGAGGCCGTGATCAACAACTGGATCGGCAAGGTTTATCAGGTCACCAATAACGACCGCAAGAAACCGTTTCAGGACGGCGTGAATCCGGACGATCCGCTGGGGTTAAAGCGCTGATCCTTGTTCGACGCCGCCGCTGAAACGCGTCACGCGCCGTCACTCGCCTCGACCTCGAATACCAGTCGCCGGCATGCGCAAGCCGCGCAAGCTGATGCTCGATACGTGTAACAGATTCGAAGATGAGAGGCGCTAGTGCCGCGCATACACCGCGGCCTTTCCCGCCTTGTCATAGCTCAGCACGTCGTAGGCTTCCACGTGACCCTGCTCCATGCCGGGTGAGCCGCTTGGCATGCCGGGAACGGCCAGGCCGCGTACCGCGGGGCGCTCCTTGAGCAGTCGTTTGATATCGGCGGCCGGGACATGGCCCTCGATGGCATAGCCATCGACCACCGCGGTGTGACAGGAGGCCAGCGCCGGGGTAATGCCGTACTGGTTCTTGTAGGGTGTCATATCCGCCACGTCCCGCGCCTTGACGGTGAAACCATTGGCGCGCAGGTGTTCCACCCACTTCTTGCAACAGCCGCAGGTGGCGCTTTTGTAGACCGTGATCTCGGTCACACCGGCCACCGACGGCCCGCCCGTCAACATCGCCGCGACAAGAATGACAACAACTGAAATTCGTCTGTACATCGCACGGACCTCCTGATTTTCCGGCCGGAACATGTATGTTACTAAACTCCGATACCGGTTAATTTGATCCCAATCAATCTTCCCGGCGCTGCTTTATTTAAGGAACCCCTGAATAATTCGATGCAGGGTGCATCCCACGCACCATTTTGTCGATCGGTGCGCAGGGCGCACCCTACGTTTTTGGATTAATCAGACCTTCCTTAATTCTTGGCGTGAATAAATCAATTCACGCCGTCCAGCCTGCCTTCTGACGCACGGTGAGCGGCTATCGCTGTTCGGGTTCACTTGAACCCGGCTGTGTAGAACTTCGCCTTGGCCTCGTCGGCGTAGAAGAAGTTGTGCAGGAAGTAGCCGTACACCGCATCGCGGTACGCCGGATCGTGAACTGCGAAGGCCTTGCGCGCCTGTACAGGATCCACCAGACCTAGCGATGCAGATAGCGGCACCGGGTTTCGCGCACGCGCAGGCTCGCGACAAATCCGAACATGACACAGGCAAAGAAGATCAGCATGCCGGCGTGGTACTGCGCGGCGGCGCCTTGTGCCGGGCCCGCGCGGTCCAGCGTCCAGCCCACCAGCGGCTGCAGGATACCGGTGCCGAGAAACACCCCGGTGTTGGCGACGCTGGTGGCGATGCCGGAGAGCGCGTGCGGGTTCACCTCCTTCACGCACGCCCAGCTCAGGGTAAAACTTGCGGCGCTCAGTCCCATGAGCAGGAACAGGGAATAGCTCGCGAGCCGCGGCATCGGCAGGGAAAATACCAGCGGCAACCAGCACAGCAGATGAACCAAGGCGGTCGCGATCAACACCGGCTTGCGCCGGCCCACGCGGTCGGACAATGCGCCCACCGAAATTGCGCCGACGGCGAAACCGGCGAGCATCAGGCTCGTGTGCTGCGTGGCCGCGGCGCGGTCCATGCCGTACACGTCGCGCAGGAACGGTACCGCCCACAATCCGGCAAACGCGAGGAACGATCCGCCGATGCCGAGGTTCATCCAGAAGTTCGGCCAGGTGAGGCGGTTGCGGAGCACGGTCATGAGCCCCTCGAACCAGTGACCCTCGTGACGCGGGTGCGCCGCCTCGCCGTCCAGTTCGCGCAGGCTCGGCAGGCCGGCCGCGCCCGGATGATCGCGCACGAACAGCCAGGTCAGCACGGCGGTCGCGAACGACACGCCGCCGAGGACCACGAACACCGTGCGCCACGATGTGTATTGCAGCACCCAGGCGAACGGCGCGGCCGCCAGCACCGCGCCGACGTTGCCGAGCAGCAGCGTGAGCCCGACCGCGGTGCCGAAGTGGCGGTCGTGGAACCAGACGGTGTTGAGCTTGAGCAGCGCGATGAACGCCACCGATACACCCAGCCCGATCAACAGACGGCCGATCGAGGCATCGGTCAGTGTCGCGGCCTGGGCGAACAGCAGCGAACCGGCGCCGGCCACGATGCCACCCAAGGTGACAATACGGCGCGGCCCGAGGGTATCCACCAGGATACCGGTCGGGATTTGCATCACGGTGTACACGTAGAAATATGTCGCGGCCAGACCGCCCAGCGCCGCGGCGCTCGCATCAAATGTCTGTTGCAGGTCGGCGGCGATGGCGGCCGGCGCCACCCGGTGGAAAAACGCCAGCATGTAGGACACGGTCACGAGCGCGAACGCGGTCCAGCGCAGCCGGCGCACCCGCGCCTGCACGCCGTGAGACGAATCGGTTTTCGCGTGCGGGTGGGTCGCTTTTGTCATGGTCGATACCTTTGTGAAAAGCAAGGCTTTAAGCGAGCGATAAAGTCCGCACGGTTAATGTAGATACTGTTATCCACGTCAACACCCATGCAAAGCCGGATTGAACATTTTT
>JBBTKS010000137.1:0-1221 GCA_038058885.1 Pseudomonadota bacterium | reverse complement strand
ATGGCGGTCCCCGGAGACGACATAAGCGGCTCCGGCAACATGGGCGGTTTCAATGAACTTGTCGTCCTCGGGATCATCCGCAACGACTTTCAATTCCCCTCTGATCTCGACCAGCGACGCCGATTCCCGCACGGCTGACATGACCTGCTCAACCTCCTCATCGGTGAATCCGAACTTCGTCGACAGGGTCCTTCGTAGTTCGTCCAGGATGGGAGGTGAAACGACCAACTCGACAAGGCCTGCCAGGCTCGCGAGCAAACACCGATACGGCGCTCCGCGCCACATCAGGCCAGAGATGAAAATATTCGTATCGAAGACAACCTTCACTTGCAGGGCTCGTGGAGAATCTTATCCACCAGCGCTTCACGCTCATCCTCGGTCAGTTGGGAGAACTGGACGCCCCGTTCACGGCAGAGGGCTTCCAGCTTGACTCGATTCCGCTCAACCATGCGGTCGACCTGCTCCAAACCCTTGATCAACTTCAGAAGTGCCGCACGTCGGCCTGCTGGAGTAAGCTGTTCCAGGCATCGCAAAATCTGCTCATCATTCACCTCAATAGTCGGCATGACAGCCCTCCCTTCTCATCTTGAGAAAAACGCCGTAGGTCGGATGTTTCACCACGACACGCGACCAACCCACCCTATTCTACGCAAGACCACGCATCCTGTCGAGACCACAGGCGGCGCACAGAAGGAACCTACTGTGAAGCAGTGCCTAGCCGAAGAAACGGTGCACCGTTTCCACCACATCGGCCTGGTGGTGCTGCAGTGCCGTCTGGAGGGTTTCAGGAATTGTCGGCATGCCCCTTCTCCCCGTGGGTACGCCAGCCGTCCGGATTGCAGACCAGGATCTCCATCCCCGCCTGTTTTTTCATATAGGGCCTCCCGGTGATGGGACTGAGAATGTAGTTATGGCCTCGCGGATAATACGAACGGAACATCTTCATCGGTCCTGCGTCAAAGTGGTCGTGATTCCACTTGCATTCGAGCACATCAACCGAGTCGCGTTCACGCATGATGACGAAATCGATCTCTCGCCCGGAGACGTCCCGCCAATACTGCACGCGCCGGCCGGGGGCGTGCGCTTGGATGTACTCCAGTACGAGGTGTTCCCATAACGCGCCGTAATCCTCCGGGCGGAGCGGATCCCAGCCTCGACAGTAACTCACAAACCCTGTATCAAAGCCAAAGACCTTGGGCATTTTCACAAGCTCCTTCTGTC
>JBBTKS010000136.1:0-3880 GCA_038058885.1 Pseudomonadota bacterium | reverse complement strand
TGTTGCCGCCGGGTTGTGTGATTTTTGAATTTACCGAGCAATCGGCCTTGCGTCATCTGGAAAATGCGAAGCGCCTCATCCAGGGGCTGGCGGACACAGGCTGCCGCTTTGCACTGGATGATTTCGGCACCGGCTTCAGCTCGTTCGTCTATCTCAAGAATCTGCCCGTGGATTTCATCAAAATAGACGGTTCTTTCGTGAACAGCATGGCGCAGAATTCCGTCGACGAGACCATGGTGCTTTCCATCATTCACATTGCCCGCTCGCTCGGCATGAAAACGATCGCCGAGTTCGTGCCGGACGAAAAAACCATCGCCATGCTCAAGGCGTCGGGCGTGGATTACATGCAGGGATTTTACGTCGGGATGCCTTCGGAGCGGCTGCCGGTGAATCTGCGCGTGGTACCGGAGACCAAGAAAAACGCGGGCTGACGCCCGCGCGCGGGATTAATTCTGCGTCTTGTCCTTTTTGATCATCGCGTAGGCCGAGTGGTTGTGGATGGATTCGAAATTTTCCGACTCCACCACGTAGGCATCGATGCGGTCGTCCCGGTTCAGCACCGCCGCGACATCGCGCACCATGTCCTCGACAAACTTGGGATTGTCGTACGCGTGCTCGGTGACGTATTTCTCGTCCGGGCGTTTCAGCAGGCCGTAAAGCTCGCAACTTGCCTGTTTTTCCACCAGATCGATCAGGTCCTCGATCCACACGAAGGTATTGGTGCGCACCGTCAGCGTGACGTGCGAGCGCTGGTTGTGGGCGCCGTACTGGGAAATTTCCTTGGAGCAGGGGCACAGACTGGTGACCGGCACGACCACCTTGATCGTCATCACATCCTTGCCGCCGTGGATCTCGCCGATGAACGCGACCTGGTAATCCATCAGGCTCTTTACGCCGGACACCGGCGCGGACTTGTTGATGAAATACGGGAAGCTCATCTCGATGTGCCCGGTATCGGCTTCCAGGCGCCGGCTCATTTCCGCCAGCATGTTTTTGAAGGATTCCACCGAGATTTCAATGTCGTGGCTGTTCAGAATCTCGACAAAACGCGACATGTGGGTGCCCTTGAAGTTGTGCGGCAGCTCCACGTACATGTTGAAGCACGCGACGGTATGCTGCACACCCTGGGAACGGTCCTTGACCAGCACCGGGTGCCGGATGTCCTTGATGCCGACCTTGTCGATCGGCAGGTGGCGCAGGTCCGGGCTGCTCTGGACGTCGGCAATGAGGTCGACGACTTCGGTTTTGCTTTTGAGCTTCATAACAGGGTCTCTCTACTTCCCAAGCGGACGCCAATGATGTAGTAGTTGAGCGATCCAGTCAAGATTAGGCGGATTCCCGGTGCACGGGAGTTTCCGCCGGGGTATGGCGCAGAATCGTACGCCGGATGCCGGCGGCATCCAAGCCGCACCGCGCGAGTTGTTCGCGGTGATCGCCGTGCTCGATGAAGCGGTCAGGGAGTCCGAGATTGACGACGCGCGTCGGCAGACCCGCGGCCATCAGACATTCATTGACGGCACTCCCGGCCCCGCCGGCCACGACGTTTTCCTCGACTGTTACCAGCAAGTCGTGGGTGCGGGCCAGTTCCCGCACCAGTTCCTCATCCAGCGGCTTCACGAAGCGCATGTTGACCACGGTGGCGTTGAAGGCGGCGCCCGCCTCCAGCGACGGCGCGAGCATGCTGCCAAAGGCGAGCAGGGCGATGCGTTTTCCCTCGCGCCGGACTTCGGCCTTGCCGAGGGGGAGCGTCGGCAAGGCCGGATCGACGGCCGCGCCCGGCCCGGCGCCGCGCGGGTAACGCACCGCGGCCGGGGTGTCGAGCTGAAAACCGGTGGCCAGCATCTGGCGGCATTCATTTTCATCGGCCGGCGCCATGACCGTCATGTTCGGCAGGCAGCGCAGATAGGAAAAATCGTAACTGCCGGCATGCGTCGCCCCGTCCGCGCCCACCAGTCCCGCGCGGTCGATGGCCAGCAGCACCGGCAGCTTCTGCAGACAGATGTCGTGGATCAGCTGATCGTAGCCGCGCTGCAGAAACGTGGAGTAAATCGCCACTACCGGTTTCATGCCGTCGCAGGCCAGTCCCGCGGCGAAGGTGAGCGCGTGTTGCTCGGCGATGCCGACGTCGAAATAGCGCGTCGGAAAACGTTCGGAGAATTGCACCAGCCCCGAACCCTCGCGCATCGCCGGCGTGATGCCGACCAGGCGCACGTCGCGCGCCGCCATGTCGCACAGCCATTCGCCGAATACCTGCGTGTAGGTCTTGCCCGAGGGTTTTTTCTCCATCTTGCCGGTTGCCGGATCGAACGGCGTGACGCCGTGATACACGCAGGGATCGCCCTCGGCCGGTTCGTATCCTTTGCCCTTGCGCGTCACGACGTGGAGGAAACGCGGGCCCTTGCGGCCACGCAGATTCCGGAGCATGCGCACCAGCGCATGCAGGTTGTGCCCGTCCACGGGTCCGAAATAGTTGAAGCCCAGCTCTTCGAACAGCGTGCTCGGCATGACCATGCCCTTCATGTGCTCCTCCACGCGCTTGGCCAGCTCCCACATCGGCGGGATGGTGGAGAGCACGGTCTTGGAGCCCTCGCGCATGTGGCTGTAGACCTTGCCCGAGAGAATGCGCGCCAGATATTGCGACATCGCGCCGACGTTGGGCGAGATGGACATGTCGTTGTCGTTGAGGATCACCAGCAAGTTGGCGTCCATGTTGCCGGCGTTGTTGAGCGCCTCGAACGCCTGCCCGCCGGACAGCGCGCCGTCGCCGATGACCGCCAGCACCTGGCGTTCGGAGCCGGTGCGCGCCGCCGCCACCGCCATGCCGAGCGCGGCGCTGATCGAGGTGCTCGAGTGGCCGACGCCGAAAGTGTCGTATTCGCTTTCATCGCGGCGCGGGAAACCGGAGATGCCACCGGTCTGGCGCAGCGTGCCCATGCGTTCGCGGCGTCCGGTCAGGATCTTGTGCGGGTAAGTCTGGTGGCCCACGTCCCACACCAGCCGGTCTTCGGGCGTATTGAACACGTAATGCAAGGCGATGGTGAGTTCCACCGTGCCCAGACCCGCGGACAGGTGACCGCCGGTGCGCGACACGCTGCCGATCAGAAACTCGCGGATCTCCTGCGCCAGGCCGGGAAGATCGTTTTCGTCCAGGCGCCGCAGATCTTCGGGACCATCGATGGTCTCGAGCAAGCGGCGGTCGGGAGTGTTTTTTCGGGTCATTGACGGCGTTCGATGATAAAACCAGCCAGCTCGGCCAATAGGCGGCCATTATCCCCCAAAGGTGCCAGGCTTTCGAGGGCTTGAGACTTCAAGGCCTTGGCCCGGGCCTTGGCCTCGGAAAGGCCCATCAGCAGCGGGTAAGTGGGTTTCCCGCGCTCGCGGTCGACCCCGGGTTTTTTGCCGAGCGTCTCCGCGTTGCCTTCCACGTCCAGGATATCGTCGGTGATCTGGAACGCGAGGCCGATGGCGTGACTGTATTTTTCAAACGCCTCCAGTTTTGCCGCTTCGACGCCCTCCCGGGTGTATGCCCCGAGCAGAACCGAAACCCGGATCAGCGCGCCGGTTTTGCGCCGATGCATGTCTTCGAGTTGCGCCAGCGTCAGCGTCCGGCCGCCGGAGGCGAGATCGATCGCCTGGCCGCCGGCCATGCCGTGCGAACCGGCGGCCTGCGCCAGCAGCGCGATCATGCGCAGGCGTTGCGCCGCGCTGACCGCCAGCGCCGGGTCGTTCGCCAGAATCTCGAAAGCGTAAGACTGAAGCGCATCGCCGGCGAGCAGCGCCGTGGCTTCATCGTAGGCTTTGTGACAGGTCGGCTTGCCGCGGCGCAGGTCGTCATTGTCCATGCACGGCAGATCGTCGTGTACCAGCGAGTAGGCGTGCA
>JBBTKS010000135.1:0-2164 GCA_038058885.1 Pseudomonadota bacterium | reverse complement strand
AGGACTGCGTCACTTCCTTCTTCGTAGTCCAGTGGTTCTCCGACGCGGGAATCCCGGGGATGGGGCGGAGCTTCGATTCGAGTTCCTTGGTCTCCTTCCCCGATTCGACCGAGGTCCGGAAGTCCGCGCCCTCGGTCACCTCCGGGATGCGCGGCTGGATGATCACGGCCATCTCGTACTGCTCGTTCCCCTTCTCCTTCTTGCCGAAGAAGAAGTTCAGGATCGGCAGGCGGCTGATCCCCGGCGTCCGTTCCACGTCCATGCTCTGCATCTGCTGGATCATTCCGCTGAGGACCAGGGCCTCGCCCTTGTTCATGATCGCCCGGCCCTCGTGCGAGAACTTGGATAACCGCTGCTGCGCGTCGTTCAGGGGGATGATGAACTCGAGCTTGACCTCGATCTCGATCTGCCCCGTGGTCGTCAGGCTGGGGGTGACGGTCAGCTTGGTGCCGTAGTCCTTCCACTCCGTGGTGGTCTGGCCCTGGGCGGCGAGAACGATGGCGCTGCGGCGCAACGACTGGTACCCCGGCTGGGCCTTGGCCACGGCGGAGAACCTGAGAGGATCGCTCGAATGCAGCGCCTCCACCAGCGGGGTATCCATCTCCAGATATTCGAATACGCCTATCCGTCCCTGATAGCCGCTACCGTTGCAGTGACTGCATCCGCGTCCGCGCTTGAATTGCAACTGGTCGGCCTTGTCCCCGGCTTCGGCGCGGACAATCGCCATCTGCGCGGCGGGAATCTCATAGGGCTCCGCGCACGACTCGCAGATCCGCCGCACCAGACGCTGCGAAACGATGGCGCGCAGCGAGGCGGCGACCATGTACGGCGCCACTCCCATGTCGATGAGCCGCAACGCGGTGGAAACCGCGTCGTTGGTGTGCAGGGTCGACAGCACCAGATGGCCGGTCATCGCCGCGCGCAGGCCGATCTCCGCGGTTTCCTGGTCGCGCATTTCGCCCACGAGAATGATGTCCGGGTCCTGACGCAGCATGGACCGCAGCACGCGGGCGAACGTCAGTTCGATCTTGGTGTTGATCTGGATCTGATTGATGCCGGGGAGCCGGTATTCCACGGGATCTTCGGCGGTCAGAATCTTGAATTCGGGGCGGTTGAGTTCCTTGAGCGCGCCGTAGAGTGTTGTCGTCTTGCCGCTGCCCGTGGGGCCGGTGACCAGCACCATGCCGTTGGGGTTGTGAATCATGCGGCGGAAACGCTCGAGGACATTCTTCGGCATGCCCACCTGCTCCAGGCTGAACACGCCGGCGAAAGGGTTGAGCAGACGCATGACCACCGATTCGCCGAACTGCACCGGCATGGTGGAGACACGCACATCGATGCTTCTGTCGCGGATGCGCACGTTGGTGCGGCCGTCCTGCGGCAGGCGCTTCTCCGAAATATCGAGGTTCGCCATCAGTTTCACGCGCGACACCAGCGCGCTCGCGATACGCCGGTCCGCGATGGTCTGCACGCGCAGCACGCCGTCGAGGCGAAAACGGATACGCAGTTCCTTTTCATCCGGCTCGATATGGATGTCGGAGGCGTTCACCTGTATGGCGTCCTCGAACATGCTTTGCAAAAGCTTGACGACCGGGGCGTCAGTGAGGCCCTCGGCCTCGGCCAGGGCCGCCAAATCGACTCCGCCCTGCGCCGTCAATTCCTGCTGGAGCTCTTGCGCCAGATCGCTGATTTCCTCCGTGCGCCGGTAAACCTGGTCAATGGTCTTGAGCAGCTCGGATTCCTTGACCACGGCAAAGCGCAGCGGGCGCCGCAGCACGCGCGACAACTCATCGTAGGCGAAAATATCGGTGGGATCGGCCATGCCCACGAGCAGGCTCTCGCGGCTGTCTTCCAGCGCGATGGCGCGGAAACGCCGGGCATGTGTCTCCGGAATCAGACGCACGGTTTCCGGCTTGTAGTGATAGCGCCGCAGATCGATATAAGGAATATTGAGCTGTTGCGAGAGAAAGGTCAGCAACTGCTCTTCGGAGATAAACCCGTTATCGATGAGCACGCGCCCGAGCTTGCGACCGCTCTTTTTCTGGTCCGCCAAGGCGGTATTGAGCTGCTCCTGCGAAATGATTTTGTTCGCAATCAGCAAATCGCCGATGCGAATCTTTTTCGGCTTCATTTCGGTTATCGTTGCCATGCTGACTCTCCGTCG
>JBBTKS010000134.1:0-3848 GCA_038058885.1 Pseudomonadota bacterium | reverse complement strand
CAGCGTAGCCGGGGTGCAATACTTATTCAAGTTATTCATGGGACACAACACTAGTCAATCATTCCTGTTAATTCTGCCAAACCTGTGAAATTATTTTTCCGGTCTCATATGGGGAAATAACAGCACGTCGCGAATCGAAGCCGAGTCGGTGAACAGCATCACGAGACGATCGATGCCGATCCCCTCGCCCGCCGTCGGCGGCATGCCATGTTCGAGGGCACGGATATAGTCCTCGTCGAAATGCATGGCCTCTTCATCGCCGGCTTCCTTCTCTTGCACCTGTTTGCGGAAACGTTCGGCCTGGTCCTCGGCATCGTTCAGCTCGGAGAAGCCGTTCGCTATCTCGCGTCCGCCGACAAATAATTCGAAGCGATCGGTGATGCTCGGATCGTTGTCATTGCGCCGCGCCAGCGGTGAGACCTCGGTCGGATAGGAGGTAATGAAAGTCGGGTCCTTGAGCCTGGACTCCACCGTCTTTTCGAAAATTTCGAGTTGCAGCTTGCCGGTGCCGTAGGTGTTCTTCACCGGCAACTGAAGCCGGCCGGCGATCCCGCGCAGCGCTTCAACGGAGTCGAGATCCGCTTCGCGAATGTCGGGATTGAAATGGAGCACTGCTTCCCGGATCGTCATGCGGCGGAAGCGCTTGCTGAAATCGTATTGGTCGCCCTGATAGGTGATCGTCTCGGCGCCCAGAACATGTTCCGCCAAACCCCGCAGCATCTCTTCGGTCAGGTTCATCAGGTCGTGATAGTCCGCATAGGCCTGGTAGAACTCGAGCATGGTGAATTCGGGGTTATGCCGGGTTGAAAGCCCCTCGTTGCGGAAGTTGCGGTTGATTTCGTAGACCTTCTCGAAACCGCCGACGATCAGGCGCTTGAGATACAGCTCGGGTGCCACGCGCAGGAACAGGCTCATGTCGAGCGCGTGGTGGTGGGTCACGAATGGACGCGCCGCGGCGCCGCCCGGGATCACTTGCATCATCGGCGTTTCGACCTCGAGGAATCCGCGCTCGTCGAGGAAGCGACGGATATAACCGACCATGGCGGTGCGGGTCCGGAAGGTATTGCGCGCCACCTCGCTCATAATAAGGTCGAGGTAACGCTGGCGGTACTTGGTCTCGGTGTCCGTCAAACCGTGATATTTCTCGGGCAGCGGCCGCAATGACTTCGCCAACAGGCGAACGTCGTCCACCTTGATAGAAAGCTCCCCGGTCTTGGTTTTGAACAGCGTTCCTTCGGCGCCGAGGATGTCGCCGATGTCCCATTTCTTGAAGTCCTCATAGCGCGCCTCGCCCACGGCGTCGCGCGTGACATAGACCTGGATCATTCCCGACATGTCCTGCAGGTGCGCAAAGCTGGCCTTGCCCATGACCCGGCGGGTCATCATCCGCCCCGCCACCTTGACCCGCACATGGCGGGTCTCGACCTCGGCCGGGTCCTTCTCGCTGTACTCGGCATGCAGCTCGCCGGCCACGACGTTGCGGCGGAAGTCATTAGGGAAAGCGATGCCCTGTTGCCGCAGTTCCGCGAGTTTCTGACGCCGCAGGGCGATCTGTTCGTTCTCGTCTTTTTCGTCAACCATTTTATATAAAAATTAGTTAGTTATATTGTTTACACGATAAATGACATTAATTATTGACGAGCCCACTTTTGAGACTGGCGTCAATAAATTTGTCGAGGTCGCCATCCAGCACCGCTTGCGGGTTACCCGTCTCGACTCCGGTTCGCAGGTCCTTGATTCGCGACTGGTCCAGCACATAAGACCGGATCTGGTGACCCCACTCGATATCGGATTTACTATCCTCCAGTATCTGTTTTTCCTTGTTTCGCGCCTGCAGTTCGCGCTCGAATAGCCGGGATTTCAGCATCGCCATGGCCGAGGCCCGGTTGCGATGCTGGGAACGATCAGATTGGCATTGAACCACAATCCCGGTCGGATTATGCGTAATCCGAATCGCGGAATCGGTCCGGTTGACATGCTGACCGCCGGCACCGCTGGCCCGGTAGGTGTCCACGCGCAGGTCCGCCGGGTTTATTTCGACGGCGATGTTTTCGTCCACCTCGGGATAGGCAAAAACCGAGGCAAATGAAGTGTGCCGGCGATTTCCCGAGTCGAAAGGTGACTTGCGCACCAGGCGATGCACCCCGGATTCGGTGCGCAGGTAACCGTAAGCGTAAGGGCCGGTGAACCTGACCGTGGCGCTCTTGATCCCGGCCACTTCACCCTCGGAAATTTCCAGAATCTCGGTTTTAAAGCCGTGCTTGTCGCCCCACATGAGATACATGCGCAACAGCATATTGGCCCAATCCTGGGCCTCGGTGCCACCGGAACCCGACTGAATATCCATAAACGCATTGTTCGCGTCCATTTCGCCCGAGAACATGCGTTGAAATTCAAGATCGCCCAGCTGCTTTTCCAGACGTCCCAGATCGCCGGACACGGACTTCACCACATCCGCGTCATTTTCCTCCTTGGCGAGACCCAACAATTCATGGGCCTCGGCAAGCTCGGTGGCCAGGCGGGTCAGGGTGCCAACCTCGTTCTCCAGGCGCGCACGCTCACGTCCCAGCTCCTGGGCGCGCTGGGGATTACTCCAGATGCCGGGCTGCTCGAGTTCGCGCTGGACTTCAGTCAGACGATGCTGCTTGGAATCAAAGTCAAGATACCCCCGTAAGACCTGGGAACGGTCCTGGAGGTCGCGGAGTTTGTTGAACAGCAGGTTTAGATCTTCCATCGCTCGGACAATCAAAATCGAATAAATTTATAAACTTTAATTACAAAAATCAGTCTGTTATGAATCTTTATTAAGATACTTGTTTAGACAAAAAAAGTCTAGGAAACCTGCACACCGAGAACTTCACCCACGACTTTCTTTATTGCCTTGATCAATTCGGGCGTTTCCACGTCCACCACCTGCTCCAGCACCCATTTGCTGTCCGTGGCCTCCATGGCCCGGGAAACCTTTTCTCCCAGGTAGCGCAGCACGGTGTAGCTCGGATCACGGCCGTTGAACTCGAGCTCAGAATAGTCGGTGAAACGGGTGTTCAAAGTGTTGATGAAATCACCGGCATAGGCGCCGGGGCCGACAAATTCCTCGAGATTGACGGAGGTGATGCGGGCCAGATGCTTGCCCAAGGCATTGATAAAGCGGCCACGCTCTTCTTCGTTCAGCTGACCGTACACGATCCTGTCGGCGCACTGGACCAGAAACGCAATGATCTCGGTGATGACGGACGTCACCTGCCGGTCTCCGCCCAACGGGTAACCTTCCTTTTCCATGTGACGCACGGCCTCCTGCGCAATCCGCCAGATATTCGTGGCCACGACACTGGCGCGATCCTCCAGGGTCTTGGGGCCTTTTTTGCGAAATTTGGTTTTCAGCGGCAGTGCCATGGTTCGTATTATATTGGAGTTTTACTTCCATGCGGAGTCATCGCGCGGTTAATCGTCCACATTGGGTTTATGCTTCGCTCCCCACGCGAGTCTCTGGCAAAATGCCGGCAAGTCACGATTTATGGAGTAACCCATGTCTGAATCCGATATGAACCTGGTAAGCGGCATTGCCGCCTTCGAGGCCAAAGAATTCGCCAAAGCGTTCAAATTTCTTTCGCCACTGGCCGAAACCGGCAATGACCAGGCTCAGTACCGTCTTGCCGTGATGTATCAGAACGGCCTCGGGCACGTGCGCAATGAAATGATGGCTTACAAATGGATGCACACCGCGGCTGAGCAGGGAAATTCCCTGGCTCAGCACGGCCTCGGATTCATGTACATGCAGGGTGAATGCGTTGCGAAAAACGAAGCCATGGCCGCGGAATGGTTCCGTCGCGCCGCCGAGCAGGGGCTGG
>JBBTKS010000133.1:0-2326 GCA_038058885.1 Pseudomonadota bacterium | reverse complement strand
TCCCTATGCCGGCATCGTCGGGGCACTGGCCAACGGCGACAGCCGCGACGTGAGCCACGAGCAATGGCAGGTCCTGCGCCAGACCGGCACGCTGCATCTGATCGCCATTTCCGGTTTGCATATCAGTCTGGTGGCCGGGATTGTTTTTTTCCTGGCGCGCCGGTTGTGGGCGTTGCCCGGCGTCACCGTGCTGCGCCTGCCGGCGCCCATGTTTGGCGCTATTGGCGCGCTGCTGGCCGGAACCGCTTATGCGGCGCTTGCCGGTTTCGTGATTCCCACGCAACGCGCGCTCATCATGCTGGCGGTGGCCATGTCCGGTATTTTGTTGCGCCGGCGTTTTCCACCGTCACAACTGCTCGCCACGGCCGGGCTGGCGGTGCTGTTGTACGATCCGCTTTCAGTCATGGCGGCCGGTTTCTGGCTGTCGTTCGCGGCGGTGGCGGTGATCGTGTTCGCGATTCACGCTGAACGGGCACAGCGATCGATTCTATATAAGTGGGGATATATCCAGTGGGCCATCGCGCTCGGGATGCTGCCGCTGATGCTGGCGATGTTCCAGCAGGTGTCGCTGGTCGCGCCGCTGGCCAACATGCTCGCGGTGCCGGTGTTCGACCTGATGGCGGTGCCGCTGACGCTCGCCGGCGCGCTGTTGCTGAACCTGTTTCCGGACTGGTTCGCGGGCTACTTTTTCAAACTCGCCGCCGGGTTGCTGCACGGACTGTGGCAGGCGTTGACGTGGCTCGCGGACGTTTCCTTCAGCCAGTGGACGCAACCGGCGCCGTCATGGTGGGCATTGCTGTGCGGTGTCGCGGGGGTGATCCTGTTGCTCGCGCCGCGCGGCTGGCCGGCGCGCTGGGTGGGCGCGGTGTGGTTGTTGCCGCTGGTGCTCGTGCGACCGCCGGTTCCGGCGGCTGGCGAGGTATGGTTCACGCTGCTCGACGTGGGGCAGGGACTGGCGGCCGTGGTGCGCACGCAGACACACACGCTGGTGTTCGATACCGGCCCGCGCCTGGGTACTTTCGATACCGGCGCGGCCGTTGTCGAGCCTTATCTGCGCGCGGCGGGCGTGCGGCGCGTGGATACATTGATGATTAGCCACGGCGACAACGACCACATCGGCGGGGCGGAATCGGTGTTGCGCGCGCTGCCGGTCGGGGAAATATTGAGCAGCGTTCCGGAACGCCTGCCGCCTGCGGCGCGGCTGTGCCGGTCGGGGCAGGCGTGGAACTGGGATGGCGTGGATTTTATCGTCATGAATCCGGCCACGATCGGTTCCAGCCACGCCAACAACGACTCCTGCGTGTTGCAGGTGCGCAGCCGTTTCGGGAGCGTCTTGCTGCCCGCCGACATCGAGGCCCGGGCCGAGCGGCAACTGATCGAGCGTTGGGGCGAACGGCTGCGCTCGCAGGTGCTGGTGGCGCCGCATCACGGCAGCAAGACCTCGTCCACGCCCGAGTTCATCGACGCGGTCGCCCCGCGTTACGTGCTGTTCCCCGCCGGATATCGCAGCCGCTATCGTCATCCCAACACGGCCGTGGTACAGCGCTACGTGGATCGCGGTATTGTCCGGCGCGATTCGCCCGCGTCGGGCGCGCTGGAGTTCCGCCTGCGCGCGACCGGGCTGGAAGCGACGGCCTACCGGGAGCAACACCGGCGCTACTGGTATGCGGATTGAGCGCGCCGCACCGTCTTTGAGGATTTCGTCCCGTCTGATACATTAGCCGCACTTTTTTATCTATTTTCCGTGAAATAACAGCATGTTCGAACTGATCAAGGCAGGCGGCTGGACGATCTGGCCCATCATTCTGTGCTCCGTGGCCGCGCTGGCGATTATCGGCGAGCGCCTGTGGTCGCTGCAGAAAAAATACGTGGCTCCGGCCACCCTGCTCACGCAGGTGCAACAATGGCTGGGGGAAACTGAAATCGAGCCGGCGCGAATCGCGGCGCTGCGCACCAGTTCGCCGCTCGGCAAGATACTGGCGGCGGGCCTGATCAATCGCGACCATGACCGCGAAATCATCAAGGAAGCCATCGAAAATGCCGGGCGGCATGTGGTGCCGGAACTGGAACGATATCTGCGCTCACTCGGCTCGATCGCCGCGATTTCGCCGTTCCTGGGCTTGTTCGGCACCGTCATCGGCATGATCGATATGTTCTCCGGCATCGGCCAGCACGGCGTGGGCGATCCATCCATCGTGGCCGCGGGCATTGCCGTGGCGCTGATCAACACCGCGGCCGGGCTGGGCGTGGCGATCCCGAGTCTGCTGTTCTACCGCTACTTCCGCGGGCGCGTGAACGACCTGCTGATCGAGATGGAAGAAGAGGC